>NZ_JARDAN010000010.1:0-257113 GCF_040560085.1 Paenarthrobacter sp. CC6
AACACTCCAATGGGACACCCCAACTGAAAGACTGACCAAACTAATCGATGGTGTTGCACTAGCAAGCTGAAACCGCCGCACTCGGATTGTCATTAACTGCCAACTCGGCGCACGGCCGACCCGGAGCCTTTTCGGGCTTGCGGGCGTAAAATTGGCTCACTGAACGGCACGCACCAGCCCTGCCGCTTTTTCGCTCTCCGGTAAGAAGGGAGGTGGAAAACATGGGACGCAGAATGGAAGGCTTCGTCCACGTGACCGAGCGGCTGCAGTCCGTTTTTGGACCGGCAACCCACGGCGATACGGACAGCCCCGTGGTGCATAAGCATGATGATTTCGAATCCGCTTCCGAGGAAGATTTGAAGCACTTCGATATCGAGACTGACTCCGAGGGTCACCACTACGCAGTCCGCAACGACGATCCCGGGCCCACCACCACTGACTATGCCCTGTAGGACTATGCCCTGTAGCGGGGCATGAGATGCCGAAGGGCCGGACCGCGAACTCCGGCCCTTCCTTGCGTGCCGGCAAACGCGCCACCTTGACCCCGGTTTGGTGGCCGTGCCACTGTTGAGCAACTAGTCAGCATGCTTATTATGTAAATGCACGGTAGGTGCTGGCGTACTAAGGGGGCCGTCAATGAGTTTCCATGAAGATGCAGCAGGAGTTCCGGGCGGTTCGGCACGCCCGGACCGGGCCGGTTCCGGGCACCACGAGCGGGTGATCCCACCGTCCGCGCCAGGCCACGCCCGGCCCACCCGCACCGCAGCCCTGTGGGTAGCGGTGGCAGTCGGCCTGGTGGTCCTGGTGATGCTGATTGTGTTCTTCGTCCAAAACCAGGACATGATCACCGTCCGGTTCTTCGGGCTGGAGGGGACACTCGCCCTGGGCACCACGCTCTTCATCGCAGCGGTGGGTGGCGGAGTGCTGGTTGCCCTCGCCGGGGGAGCGCGCATCCTTCAACTCCGAATGGGCAATCATCGGCGCAAGAAGGTCGTGGGCGGTCCGGGAACGGCACCCTAGATTCATACGGCGCCCAGGTTTAACTGCGGAAGGACCGGAGCGCATGCTCCGGTCCTTCCGCAATTTAATCCCGACGCCGGCACTCCCTGACGACGTTCAGTCCGCCGGGGTGTTGGGGTCGTCTTAGCCTTCGCAGTCAGTGCAGTAGGCAACGCCATCTTTTTCGCGCGCGATCTGCGAGCGGTGGCGGACCAGGAAACAAGAGTTGCAAGTGAACTCGTCGTTTGCCTGCGGGATGACCTGGATGACCAGTTCCTCGGCGACGATTTCGCCACCGGGGCCATTGGCGTCAAGGCCGTCGGTTTCGTCCAGTTCCAGCACGACGCTCTTGGCCGTGGGGGCGCTGGCAGATTGAAGAGCCTGGAGCGACTGCTCCTGGTTCTCTTTTACATCGGTACGGAGTTCGTCGTAATCGGCTGCCACTTTTTAATGCCTCTTCGTGTTAGGGGGTTACCGGGTATGCAACGTACAGCATGCCATGAAAATTCCATACCATACCCCAGTTCTACAGCTTGTGGCGAAAACCACGTGCGTGGCGGTCAAAAAAAGGCTGCCACGCACGGAGATCCTACTCCTGTATTACCGGAGTTCTATGTCAAGGAACTGGAATTCGTCAGCTGCATGGCGACCCACCAGCAGGCGGAACGTGCCCTGCTCAAACTGCCAGCCGCCGTCGTAATGCGCAAATGCCTTGGCGGGGATCCGGACTTCCACGCTCTCGGTGCCGGCTGGAGCGAGGTGCGTTCCGGCGTAACCGGCCAACCAGCGGACCGGGCGCTCAACCGCGGAGGCCGGTCGGTCCAGGTAAACCTGCACCACTTCGCGGCCTGTACGCGAGCCCGTGTTCCTGACGGGCACGTGGACCACAACATCGTTCCCCGCCGTGACCACCTGCGGTGCGTGGGCGGTCCCGAGCTCGAACGTCGTGTATCCGAGGCCGTAGCCGAACGGGATGGCCGGCTTGGCTCCCCCTTCGGCTTCCTGCTTCAGCCATGCGCGGTAGCCGACGTGGATTCCCTCGGAGTAGACCACCTTGCCGTCAACGGGCGTGGTGCTCAGGACGGGGACGTCCTCCAGCGCGGCCGGCCAGGTTGTGGGAAGGCGGCCGCCGGGCTCTTCCTTGCCCAACAGGATGTCGGCGATCGCGCTGCCGAATTCCTGGCCTCCGAACCAGCCCAACAGGACCGCATCCACCGTGTCGAGCCAAGGCATCACCACCGGTGAGCCGGAGTTCACCACCACCACTGTCCGCGGGTTGGCTGCCGCCACCGCCTCCACCAGGTGGTTCTGATAGCCGGGGAGGTCAAGGTCCTTCCGGTCGAAGCCCTCCGATTCGATCGTTGCGTTGGTACCCACCACGACGACGAC
Organism: Paenarthrobacter sp. CC6; assembly: GCF_040560085.1. Classification (NCBI taxonomy): domain Bacteria; kingdom Bacillati; phylum Actinomycetota; class Actinomycetes; order Micrococcales; family Micrococcaceae; genus Paenarthrobacter; species Paenarthrobacter sp. CC6. Next base: position 2,389 of record NZ_JARDAN010000010.1, read on the forward strand.
GACATCGGCCGCCCTGGCGGCCTCCACTGCCGCGTCGATCTCGGCCTGTGGATCAGCTACCACCGTTTCCTCGCCCAGGAGAATCGCGGTGAACGGAATGACCTGCTGCTTGGGCAGTTGGTATTCGGCCTCGATCCGCACGGTCTGCCCGGCAGCGGCTTCGATTGGGTGGGTTGTCTTGGGCGGGTCGAACAGCGCGGCGCCGAGGACTTCCGTGTCGTCCTCGAGCTCACTGTTGAACACCTCTGCTCCGTCCAGGGCGAAACGGATCCGGCCCACAGTACCGACGCCCAGGTGGTGCACGCCCGCTGTTTCGGCAGTCCAGTCCGTTTCCATCCGGATGGAGGCGGCGCCGTCGGGAATCCCCACGCCGAACCAGATCAGGTGGGACGCCAGGCGGTCTTCGCCCGAGATCTCCGAGCCGTCCTCCGCGAGGAACGTCACCCGGATTCCCGGAACGCCGGACACCGGGTTGTGCAGGCTCGTGCGGGGGAACGCCTGGATGCCCTCGGCCACCTTGGCGCCGCGCGCATAGGTGACTTTGACGTCGTCGGGCAATGCTTTCCGGAGGCCTTCGAGCGGGGACACGGTGTACTTGGGCATGACGGTGGCGCTGCCGCCGCCCTGCGTGCGGGCTTCGTCGGCGTTGTGGCCGATCACCGCGACGCTGCTGAGCGCCTTGGCATCCAGCGGCAGGAGGCCCTTGTTGCGGACCAGGACGGCCCCGCGGACCGCAACTTCACGCGCGACGGCGGCCCCGTCAAGCTGCGTCGGAAGCTGGGTCACCGCAGGTTCGAAACCCTCCAATGAGCCCACGCGGGCTGCCAGGCGAAGGATGCGGGTGACCTTTTCAAGGATGGCGTCACGGCTGACCCGGCCATCATGGACGGCGGCGAGTAGCTTGGGGCCCCAGTGGCCTACCGGGCCAGGCATTTCGAGGTCCTGGTGCGCGTTGGCGGCGTCGATTGAGCGGACGCCCGTCCAGTCGGAAACCACTACGCCGTCGAAGCCCCATTCGGTGGACAGCGGCGTTTCGAGGAGCTTGTTCTCGCTGGCAGTGGTCCCGTTGATGGAGTTGTAGGAGCTCATGACCAGCCAGGCGCGGGCCTCGGTGATGGCGTCTTCGAACGCCGCAAGGTAGAGCTCGCGCAAGGGCCGCTCGTCCACCACGGAGTCCGCCGTGAAGCGCTCGGTTTCAGCTTCGTTGGCGAGGTAGTGCTTGGGCGTTGCGCCGACACCCATGGACTGCACTCCGGCGACGTACCCGGCTGCCATGGTTGCCGTGAGCCGCGGGTCTTCGCTCATGCATTCGAAGTGCCGGCCGCCCAGCGGGGAGCGGTGCAGGTTGATGGTGGGACCGAGGACAGCGTGGACGCCCTTGCGCCGCGCTTCCTGGCCCAGGATCTGGCCGTAGCGGTGGGCGGTTTCGACACTCCACGTAGCCGACAACGCCGAGGAGGACGGAAGGGAAACGGAATCGTGGCGCTCGTCGAAGTCTTCGCCACGGACTCCGGCTGGGCCATCCGACAGCACCACGCGCGCCAGGCCGATCTCCGGGATGGCGTGCGTGGACCAAACGTCCGCCCCTGTCAGAAGCCGGATCTGCTGCTCAAGGCTGAGGCTTCGGGCGAGTTCGCGGATCTTCGTGTCGGCGTCCTGGCCTTCGGCGGGCGGGACGGTGACGGCGGCCGAGAGTGTCGGGTTCATTTCATGACTCCTTCGTGGCCCATCGTTGGGCATCGTTGTTGAGTCTAATCGTCAAAATCTAGTATGACTAGGTTTTGGTTTGCTCATCTACACTGAACGAATGTCATCGTCGAAGGCCCGGGGCCAGTACGCAAAGGGTGCGGAACGCCGAGAACAGATCATCCAGACGGCCACGGACGTCTTCGCTACGGAAGGTTTCGAAGGAACAGCGCTCAAGCGGGTCGCCGAGCTTGTGGGGGTCAAGGAAGCCACGCTTTTCCACTATTTCAAGGGCAAGCAGGAGCTCCTTACGGCGGTCCTCACGGAACGGGACAAGCGCTCTCTGGCGGCAACGGGGCAGAGTGACATCGGGCTGAACCACATGCCCGCCATCGCCGAACGGAATCGGAGCGAGCCCGGGCTGACCACGCTCTACGCGGTCGCATCGGCTACGGCGAACGACCCCGGGCACGACTCCCACGCGTACTTCCAGGAACGCTATTCGGTGATCGTGCGCGACGTCAGCGCGGACATTGCCCGCCGCCAGGAAGCAGGAGAAGTCCGGACGGATGTTGCAGCGATCCCTCTGGCACGGCTGGTCGTAGCTGCCTTTGACGGCCTTCAATTGCAGTGGTTGTACGACAAAGATGTGGACATGGCCGAGGGGTTGCGGCAATTGACGAACATCCTGCTGGCTCCTGGCGCTTCGGCCCCTGCCGGCGGCGCGGAGGACGACGGCGGTGCAGCTGCTGCGGGCGGCGCAGCGCCCGGATTGTGATTATGCTTGGAAGATTCTACGCTGCGTAGAATTACTTCATCATGGGAGGGCCCCCAGGCGGCCCCTCAACAGGCGGGAGGGACATGACGGCACGCACGGTGCGCTTCGCGCGCGGGTGGGCTGGAGCCGTTGCCGCCACCCTCATCGCTGCTGCCTCGCACGTGCTGTCCGGCGGCAACGCGCCGGGAGCCCCTGTCCTGATCCTGTCCTTGGCTCTTTCCGGGCTTGTGTGCATGGCCCTGGCCGGGAAAGTGCTGTCGCTATGGCGTCTTGCCACGGCCGTGCTGGTAAGCCAAACCGTCTTCCATGGCCTGTACAGCCTTGATCCCGGTGCCCACCACGACGTCGGGACCGTGGCCGCAGCAGGGCACGCCGGGCACGGGGCGCACACACTCGCTTCCGTCGCCGCCGCTCCCTCGGACCACTCCTCGCCGTCGATGGTGGTGGGGCACGTCCTCGCAGCCGTCGCCACCATCGCAGTCCTGCGGTACGGCGAGGTCACGGCTGTCCGTTTGCTGGCCGCCCTTGGCCTGCGCCTGATTCCTTTCCTGAGGATCATCCAGCCCTTGGCTGTGAACCCCGGGCCGAACGTCATCCCCTCGGACTGGGCTGTACGCCCGCTGCGCAATCTTGGCGTTCCGTTGCTTGCCATGCGCCATCGAGGACCGCCACGGCGTCCAGCAACGTCCCAGGCGCCCGGCGCCCTCATCACCCTATAAGCCCCGCCACCCCGTGAGGGGAGGCCATCCTTCCACGGACTGCCGGACCTTTTTCACAGGCAGCGGGGCGGGAAGCAGCCATGGCAAGAAAATCCTTGCGTACTTTTTCATGGCGAAACCCAGGACCCGGCGGAGCGTTCCTCCTTGCCGTCTTTGCGCTGTGCATCGCCTTCGGGCTCGTCAGCGCGCCGGCGGCGTCCGCCCATGACCAACTGGTTTCGTCCACACCTTCCACCGGCGAGCGGCTGGCCGTGCCGCCGTCGGCCATTGAACTGAAATTCAGTGCACCGTTGCTGGCCATCGGCCACGAAGTCCGCGTCGTAGATGCGGCATCAAAGAACTGGGTCCAGGGCGATTCTGCGCTGGACCGCGGGACCTTGACCCAGCCGCTCGCCCCGGGCATGCCCGACGGGGAGTACCAGGTCAGGTGGCGCGTGGTTTCCAGCGATGGCCACCCCATCAACGGCAGTTACTCATTCCTGGTGGGGGCCGGCGCCACAGCAGGTGCCATCCCGGACCCTGGAAACACGGCCACCCCCGGTGTTCCTCCCGGATCAGCCGAACCAGGAGCCACGGCCTCCACGGTCCAGGTACCCGATTGGCTGATTGCTGCAGCCCTCGGGGCGGTCGCGGGCCTCGCCTTGTATTTGGGCTGGGGCTTTTTCAAGCGCCGACGCCGGTCCGGCACGCGGGGCGGCTAAGCCACCAACCTGCCATCCCACCTGTTCCGGAGCTGATTCAGCCCGGTGCAGCACACCACTTTCACAGAGAGCATCACCATGACAAAAAGAAAAGTCATTCCCGTCGTGTCCATCCTGGCAGCGGCCTCGTTGGCCCTGACAGGTTGCGGACAAAGCAACACACCAACCACCACAGCCCAGTCCGCTTCCCGGTCCTCCCAACCATTGACGGTGAGTGACACGTGGATCAAAGCCGCGGACTCAGGGATGTCGGCCGCGTTCGGGACCATTCGGAACACGAGCGACAAGGATGTGACCATCGTCAGCGCGGCAGCACCGGTGGCCACCATGGTGGAACTGCACGAAACCGTGATGGGACCGGACGGAACCATGAAAATGCAGGCCAAACAGGGCGGATTCGTCATCCCCGCGAAGGGCGAACTCAAACTCGAGCCCGGGGCGAACCACATCATGCTCATGGACCTGACCAAGCCGGTCCAGGCCGGGGACCAAGTCACCTTCGACCTGAAGACGTCCGACGGCGGCTCGGTCACCTTTACTGCCCAAGCGAAGGACTTCACGGGTGCCAACGAGAACTACACAGCAGGCGAAGGCAGCGGTTCGGCACCCGCTGCGCCAGCCAAGTAGGGCAGCAGCCGTGGGAAGTTCCGGACGGGACAACACCACCCCCAAGCCCGGGGCCCGAGTGCGGCGGCGGCACCTCCTCTTTGGCGGTGCTGCCGCGGGCGTCGGAGCATTGGCCGCCGTGGGCACGCAACTCGCCGGGAAACCGGTCCCACCGCTGCCAAGTGATTCCGGGGACGGGGCAAACGGTGCCAGGACGGTGCCGTTTTACGGTGACAGGCAGGCGGGCGTTGGCACGGCTGCCCAGGCCCACGGTGTTTTCCTTGCTCTCGACCTGAAGGAAGGGACAACGCCTGAGCGGCTCAAGTCGCTCCTGAAGCTGCTGAGTGACGATGCCGCGAACTTGACCCAGGGAAAGGCAGCGCTGGCCGATACCGAGGGTGAATTGGCGCTTCGGCCCGCGCGCCTGACCGTCACGTTCGGCTTTGGTCCTGGCCTGTTCCGGGTTGCGGGCACCGTGCCGGTCCCGGACGGCGTATCCGGACTTCCGGCCTTCTCCATCGACAAATTGGTACCGGAGTTCTGCGGAGGTGACCTCCTGCTGCAGATATGCGCCGACGACCCCCTTTCGGTTGCGCACGCCCAGCGCATGCTGCTTAAGGACAGCCGCCGTTTCACCACGGTGCGCTGGGTCCAAACGGGGTTCCGGCGCGCCTACGGCACGGAACAGTCCGGAACGACCATGAGGAACCTTTTTGGCCAGGTGGATGGGACATCGAATCCAGTGCCGGGAAGCGCGGAGTTTGAGAAGGTTGTCTATGGCGACGGCGGTACCGGGTCATGGGCGCCCCACGGAACATCCCTGGTGATCCGCCGGATCAGCATGGACCTGGACAAATGGGACGAGCTGGACAGGTCCGGACGGGAAGAGTCCGTGGGCCGCAAATTGGCGAACGGCGCTCCGTTGACGGGCACGGCCGAGCACGACGAGCCGGACTTTGCCGCCGTCACGCCCGTCGGGTTTCCGGTCATAGCCGATTTCGCCCATCTGCGGAGGGCGCGCCCGGACGACCCGTCCCAGCGGATTTTCCGGCGGGCCTTCAACTACGACTCCGTTCCCGGGGCCGGGAGCGTGTCGGATTCCGGATTGATTTTCGCGTCCTACCAAGCGGACATCGGACGGCAGTTCGTTCCACTCCAGCGCCGCCTCGACGAGCTGGACCTGCTGAATCTCTGGACCACGCCCGTGGGTTCGGCCGTCTTCGCGGTTCCACCGGGATGCGCTCCCGGCGGTTTCGTCGGCGAAGGGCTTTTCGCCTGAAAGACATGAAGGACCGGAGCGCTGGCTCCGGTCCTTCATGTCGTCGTAGCGGCTGGCCTAGCGGCCGGTGCCGCCGTAAACGGTAGCCTCGGCGTCGCCGTCGAGCTCGAACGCATTGTGGATGGCGCGAACGGCGTCATCCAGGGCGTCGGCACTGGTGACAACGGAGATGCGGATTTCCGACGTGGAGATCATGTCGATGTTGATGCCTGCGTCGGAGAGTGCCTTGAAGAAGGTGGCCGAAACGCCGGGGTGGGAACGCATGCCTGCGCCGATGAGGGAGAGCTTGCCTACGTGCTCGTTGTACTCGATGCTCTCGAAGCCGATCTGCCCTTCAGCAGCGCGGAGGGCAGCCAGGGCGTCGGCGCCTTCCACGATGGGCAGGGTGAACGAAATGTCCGTGCGGCCCGTGCCGTGCGTGGACACGTTTTGGACGATCATGTCGATGTTCGAGTGTGCGTCGGCGATCACCTGGAAGATCGCGGCAGCCTTGCCGGGGATGTCGGGGACGCCCACAACGGTGACCTTGGCTTCGGACCGGTCGTGTGCAACGCCGGAGATGATTGGCTGCTCCAAGGCAACTCCCTCTTCAATCGTGAACTTTTCGTCGGCGCCCGGGATGACCCAGGTGCCTTCCTTCTGGCTGAATGACGAACGGACGTGCAGGGGCACACCAAAGCGGCGGGCGTACTCAACGCAACGCAGGTGGAGAATCTTGGCACCGGAGGCGGCCAGTTCCAGCATTTCCTCGCTGGAAATCCGGTCGATCTTCTGGGCCGACGTCACCACGCGGGGGTCGGCCGTGTAGATGCCGTCCACGTCCGTGTAGATCTCGCACACATCGGCTTCGAGGGCTGCGGCCAGGGCGACCGCAGTGGTATCGGAACCGCCGCGACCCAAAGTGGTGATCTCGTTGGTGCTGCGGCTCATGCCCTGGAAGCCCGCGACGATCGCGATGTGTCCCTTGTCCAGGGCGGTGCGGATGCGGTGCGGGTCGACGGCGATAATTCGCGCCTTGCCGTGGATGCCGTCGGTAATCATGCCGGCCTGGGAACCCGTGAAGGACTGCGCCGAGGCACCGAACTTGTTAATGGCCATGGCAAGGAGGGCCATGGAAATCCGCTCGCCGGCGGACAACAGCATGTCCATCTCGCGGGCAGGTGCGGAGTCCGTCACCTGGGCGGCAAGGTCCAGGAGCTCATCGGTGGTATCACCCATTGCGGAGACAACCACCACGACCTCGTTGCCGGCCTTCTGCGCATCCACGACGCGCTGTGCGACCCGCTTGATGCCATCGGCATCGGCAACCGAGGAGCCGCCGAACTTTTGAACGATCAGCTGCTTGGTAATGGCAGCCTCGTTGGAGAGCTCTTCGATCTTCACTTCGGTAGTGGGCATAGTCATGCGCGCACCCTCACTGCATCAATAGGGTTCGAACGCGGCATGCTGGATTCCAAATTGGAGCACGCCTGCGTAGCTTATTTGCCCAGTTTATCGCCGCGTGGAGTGCTGGCAGGAATTGTGACCATATGGCGGCCACACAAACAGCGGCCGGGGGAGCTCACCACCCGGCAGTGTCCGGAGCGCCCTTGAAAGGACCCACGATGTTCCGCGTAATCCAGCCGCCATAGAAGTTCCCGTCCTGGGGCGTTACCTGCTCGCCATCCACCTCGCAGGAGTCCATCCGGCCGGGGTAGAGGGCCACCCGGGTCCGCAGTGCTTCGAAACCGCGGCTGGGTTCCGGGTAGGTCCATCCGGCACGGGAAGCCACCATCCCGCCTGCCGCGACATCGAAATACCCGGCCATGCCCTTGTATTCGCAGAAGGTGGCGCCGTCCACGGGGACGAGCACCCCGGGCGCAAAGGCATCGAACGGCAGGTAGTAGACGGGCGGATGACTTGTCTCCAGTACCCGCACTGAATCCACGGTGTCAGCAATGACATGGCCACCCAGCCGCACCACGATCCGCTCCGAACGGGCCTCGACCTGCGGCGGCCGCGGATAGTCCCACACCGATTCCTGTCCAGGCGCGGGAGGGATGCGGTGCGGACGCTTGGAACGGGGGAAACCGGGAATGGGGACCATCTCTCCATGGTGCCACCTTCTCCCCGGAATGGATGTCGGTGCCGGTCCGCCCGGCGTACCATCCACATCATGAGGATTGCGTGTGGCAATGGCCGGCGTCCCTGACCATCCAGGCCGTGATGACGGCTGGAATGAGCCCGAGTACGAGGTCATCGGGGGTGGGCTGGTTGATGACCAGCCCCGTACCGGGCAGTCCGGCCATGGTTCCAATCCACCACGCGACGCCGGCTACAAGAACGCAGCCTTTAAGAACGCTGTCTTTAAGGACGCTGTCTTTAAGAACGCCGTCGGAATCGCCTGGCGGGATGCCCGGAAGTCCTTTTCATCGTGGCTGTTTTGGCTCTCATGCTGTTCAGGGGTGGCCCTCGCCGCAGGAACGGCTGCAGGACTGGTCGCCTGGGCTCTGCGGAATGGCTGGATCGAGAACGCGATGCCCGCGGCCACCTTCGTGATCATGGCGGCATTCCTGGGTTTCCCGGCAGCCGTGCTCGGCGTCGTCTGGGGATTCCGGCACGTCCATGAAAGCGTCCTGGTGATGCTACTGGCAGGGGCTCTGCGGGGGCTAGCTCTGGCTGTGGTGGCGTTGCCGTTTTTGCTCATGCTGGGCATCAGCAGCGGCGGGCCTCTCGCGCTGGCCGGTGCCGCCGTCGTCGTGGTGGTCCTTGAAGTGGCTGTGTTCGGGCTCATGGGGGCCGGTTCGCGTGCTTGCTTCGCTGCTACCGTCCCGGGCGTCGCCCTGGCCTCCGTGCTGGCGGCCTTTTTCTGCGCAGGAAATGTAGCCCTCACCGTTCACCTGCTGCCCGGAACCACGGACCTTGCCAGCGCTTCAGTCCCCGTGAACGTGGAGCGCGACGAAGCCGGGAGAATCACTGCCTATGAGTGTGTTGGCAGCTTGCACCAGGTGGAAGTTGCACACACGGACAGGGTGGCATGGTTGGCGGCGTCGCACCCGGCCTTGTTGCTAGCCAGCGTCGGGGCGGAGTTTGTTCCGCCGGACAACGACGTAGCCTGGGTTTTGTCCGGGCTCCAGTTCGCGGCTGACGGGCCTGCGAGGGAAGTCCCGTGTCTCGGCGGGGTCTCCAGCGACGGACTGGCACCCGCGGTGCCGGTGGCTCTCACGGGGTTGTTCCTGCAGGGCCTGCTCGCCGCGGTGGTGCTTGCTGCAGGCCGCTGGCTGGCCTCCCGACGGGTGACGACTGATTCGGCTTCCGGCTAGATCTTCCGCCGCACGTATTCGGAGATCACGACGCCCGAGTCGAATGCCGTGGTGCCTGCCTCGTCGAAAGCACGTGGCTGGTAGGTGCCGGGTGCAAAGAGCGGAATCCCGTCGCCAAAGAGCAGCGGGCTGCGTTTGAGCACGAGCCTGTCGATTTGATCGGCCAGCTGTGTGGCCAGCTCTCCGCCACCACAGAGCCAGATCGACCGGCCAGGCTCCGACTTCAACCGTCGCACCACCTCTACGGGGTCCTCGGAGGTCAACGTCAGGTTGGGATGTTCGCCCGGGATGTCAGCCTCGGATTTTGTCCGTGAGAACACCACTTGGCGGAGGTGTTGGTACGGGCTTGTCATGCCTACCGGCAGTCCGACGGCGTACGTGTTCCAACCCATGACTACGGTGTCGAACATGGTTCCGGTGCGCTCGATGCCCATGGCATCGGCAATGACCGTGGGGATGGCATCGGCAAAGCGTTCATTCTGGGCGGCCATATGATCGCCCTCCACGGGAAAAGCGTCGAACTCGCCTCCCGGACCGGCAATGTAGCCGTCCAGGCTGACGGCAACGTAGTAGACAAGTTCTCGCACGGGACCCCAATCACGATTGCTGTTGTGGTTGCGAGATTACAACAGGGCGTTGCGCCGGCCTTCGAAGGCGCGTCCCAGCGTGACCTCATCGGCATACTCAAGGTCTCCGCCGACGGGCAAGCCGGACGCTAGCCGCGTCACCGTGATCCCGATGGATTTGAGCATGCGGGCCAGGTAGGTGGCCGTGGCCTCACCTTCCAGGTTAGGGTCTGTGGCGATGATGATTTCCTGGATGGCGCCGTCGTTGAGCCGCGTCAGGAGTTCGCGGATGCGCAGCTGCTCGGGGCCGATGCCTGCAATGGGATTGATGGCGCCGCCCAGCACGTGGTACCGGCCGCGGAAAGAACGTGTCCGTTCCACAGCCAGCACATCCTTGGACTCTTCGACCACACAGATCACCGAAGGATCCCGACGGGGATCACGGCAGATGTTGCATGTTTCCTGCTCGGTGACGTTGAAGCAGACGGAGCAGAACTTCACGCGTTCCTTGACCGTGGTGATAGCCGTGACCAGGCGTTTCATGTCCTCGGGGTCGGCCTCCAGGATGTGGAACGCCAGGCGCTGCGCTGACTTGGGGCCCACGCCGGGAAGCCGGCCGAGCTCGTCAATCAGCTCTTGAACTGCACCTTCGTACACAATGTCCTCGTTTGTTTGAAATCAATGCCGGGATCAGCGGGTTTGCAGGGGAGAACCGTCCAAGGCGCGCTCTTCGATCAGCTTTCCGCCCAGAATACGCTCCACCGCAGCCCGCCCAAAGACCCTCGACTCTTCGATGGTTTCGTCCTCGGGACTGGGAATGTCCTCCGGCGCGGCGGCCGGCGCTGCCTGCGCCCGAACAGGCGCCTGCACACGTCCTGCCTGGGCTTCGGGGCTGTTAGTGAGCCGTTGGTACAGGCTCTGGCGTCCGTTCGGATTGCCCGACGGCGCGTCGTCCTCGAGCGTGGCGACGGAACCGCGTGCTTCCTCAGGTTGGGTCGCCAACGACGGCCACGTGGGGATGCTGCCGGCGGCCGGTGCACCCGAAACGGCCGCGCTGGGCGCCTGAGTTCCAGGCCAGTTCGACGCCGGTGCGACGTCCCAGCTGGAGCTTGGGTTCTCTTCGGCGTTGGTTGGGTGACCGTACGATGCGGCGGGGGCCGGCTCCGGGACCTGTGCCGCGGCCGGCTCATAGTCCGGGGTGTCCGCTGCTGGAGCGACGGTTTCTTCTGCTGCCTGCGGGTTTTTGCCGACGTTGGATTCCGTGCCGACCACCCACGTGCCCGGAGCTTGTTCCACCGCGCGGGACCACGGGTCATCCGAGGAGGCGTGTGCCGGGGTGGCTTGAGGCGCGGCTGTGCGTGTGGGCGCGCTTGCTGGTGCTGGTGCTGGTGCAGGTGCAGGTGTTGGGGCGGCAGAGGAGGCGGAGGCTGCTTGTGGGTAGCTCCGGGGTTCTCCCTGGTGGCCGTACGGTGGCTCCCAATCAGCCGGCGGCTCTTCCTCAAGTGGAGGGGCGTCCTCGTCCAGGGGCGGACCCCAGTCGTCGTCAGGGTAGGAGTACTCTCCGGCGGAGGAGGGGGCGGTCTCGACGACGGCAGGCACAGGCACAGGCGCAGCCTGAGCGGGGGCCGGTGGTCGTGTCGGTGTTGTAGCTGGAGCGGGAGCAGAAGCCGGAGCGGGCGTCTGGCCGGTTGCCTGAGCCGGCGCCGCAGTGGCAGGAACTGATGCTGCTGCCGGGACGGGGGTCGCCGGTGGCTGGGGCTGCTCTGCAGGAGCCACATCAGCTGCACGGGATGGCACCGAGGACGCAACTGTGCCCGCGTGAGCGCCGGCCGATGGAACGGTCCCCGAGGCAGGGGTGGCTGGAGCGAGGCCCCACGCCGAGTCGACCGAAGACACCGGAGCCGGTGCCGGCGCAGCCGTTGGCGTTGAAGCAGCCGGACTCTCCCGGCTAGTAGGCGCTTTTGGGTTTGGCTCAGAGCTCGCTGAACTGTTGCCGCCGGCCACTGCGACGATCTGGCAGTCGATGCCGATGGTCTTGTGGATTGCCTGGCGTAGGTTCTCGGAGTGGTCTGCGCGTCCAAAGGCACCAGCAAGGCCGCCGGTGGTGAACGCGAGGGTCAGCACCTGGCCGTCGAACTGGGCAACTTGGGCGTTGGGCTCAACTAGGGCCCACGTGCTGCGCTTGATCTTGGTCAGCGTTTGCAGCACATCGGGCCATGCCCGGCGAAGAGCCTCGACGTCCCCGCTGCCTCCGGCATTCGGAACCGGGGCAGCCGTGGGCTGCGGCGCTGACGCAGGTGCCTGAGATGCGGCCGGGGACGGCTGTGCCTGCGGCACTGCCTGAGAGGGCATCGCCTGAGACGGCGCTGGTTGTGACGGCGCTGCCGGGGGCGTTGCTTGTGATGGCTGCGTCTGCGGCGCTGCGGAAGCAGATGCCTGGACAGGCTCAGGCTGCGGGGTTTGTGCCGGGGTCGGAGCAGCCGCAGCACTCGGAGCAGACGGGGCCGCAGCGGCCTGGCCAGCGCGACCGGAAGACGTACGTTCCTCGACGGGCCAATCGTTGGTGGACACCCGCGGTGCTGAGATGGCATCGCGCGGACCAGCTGCGGTGGATGGTTCGGGAACGGCAGGGACTGAAGCCGCAGGGACCTGCTCCACTGCTGCGGGCTCAGTTGCAGGTGCGGGAGAAGCCGTGTGGGCCGGGGCCGACTGTGTAACGGGCGCGGCCGCCGGCGGAACAGCCGAAGCAGCCGCAGCTGTAGGCGCGCCGGCAGCAACAGCCGGTGTTCCGCCGTCGCCCGCGTAGTTCAGGCGACGTTCCACGCGATCGATGCGCGCGGCGATACCACGCTCGGTTTGTTCAGCGCTGGGGAGCAGGATGCGCGCGCACAGCAGCTCAAGGTGGAGCCGGGGCGAGGTTGCGCCCGTCATCTCCGTGAGCGCGGTGTTGGTGACGTCCGCGGCCCGGGACAGCTCAGCCGCGCCCAGGTTGGTTGCCTGGTTGCGCATGCGGGCGATCTGATCGGCGGGCATTCCTCGAAGGATGGCCTGGGCGCTTTCGGGCATCGCCTGCACGATGATGAGGTCGCGGAAGCGCTCCAGCAGGTCCTCGACGAAGCGCCGGGGGTCGTGGCCGGTCTGGATGACGCGGTCCACGGCGCGGAAAACGGTGGCGGCGTCGGCGGCAGCAACGGCGTCGACGATGTCATCCAGCAACGAAGCGTGGGTGTAGCCGAGCAGCGCCACGGCGAGCTCGTAGTCCAGGCCGTTAGGGCCGGCGCCGGCCATGAGCTGATCGAGCACCGAAAGGGTGTCCCGGACAGAACCCCCGCCAGCGCGGATAACGAGTGAGAGCACGCCGGGGGCAACAGGAACGTTCTCCTGCTGGCAGAGCAGCTCAAGGTAGTGCATCAGCGGCTCCGGTGGCACCAACCGGAAGGGGTAGTGGTGCGTGCGGGAGCGGATGGTGCCGATGACCTTGTCCGGCTCCGTGGTGGCGAAGATGAACTTGATGTGTTCCGGCGGCTCCTCCACGATCTTCAGCAGAGCGTTGAAGCCGGCAGACGTGACCATGTGGGCCTCGTCGATGATGAAAATCTTGTAGCGGTCCCGGACGGGGGCGAAGGTGGCGCGCTCACGGAGATCGCGGGCATCGTCCACGCCACCGTGGCTGGCGGCGTCGATCTCGATGACGTCCAGGGAGCCCGAACCGCCGCGGGCAAGTTCGATGCAGCTGGGGCACTTGCCGCAAGGCGTGTCAGTGGGGCCTTCGGCGCAGTTCAGGCAGCGTGCCAGGATGCGCGCGGAGGTGGTCTTGCCACAGCCGCGCGGACCGGAGAAGAGGTAGGCGTGGTTCACGCGGTTCTTCCGGAGTGCCGTCATCAGGGGCTCTGTGACGTGTTCCTGCCCGATAACGTCCGCGAAAGAGTCCGGGCGATACCTTCGATACAGGGCAGTTGTAACAGTCACAAGTGAAACCTACCTATAGGGACTGACAGTTAAAGTAAGTGACCCCTCATGCACCCGCCAGAGCCCATCTACCCTTGCTACCTTCCGGTCCTGGGGGAGTTCAACAGGATGACGCCACATGAGGGGCCGTCGATAAGCTTACCCGAACTTGGTTCGGGGTTCGAATCGGTGCGGACGGCTGTGCATAACGCTCGACGGCGGGTGGTTGGGTCACCGCCAGCCGTTCACCGGCCACGTCATGAAGGCCGGTTCCTCGTATGGGTGCGCCGCCCGCAGGGCCAGCACCACGCCGTCGAGCGCTGCCTCCTCAACCACGCACTCAACCCGGGTTTCGGGCACCTGCTCCTCGATGCCGACCGCTCCCACGAAGGGCTGCGCGCCGGGCTGGGGAGTGAACCGGCCTGTGCCCGGGGACGTGTAGAAACAGTGGGAGTAGTCGCCTATCCGTCCCGCGCCGGCGTCGCCGATGGCCAGCAGGACCTCTTCGAGATGCGACTCGGGCACGTAGACCACCAAGGCATGAAGCTGCGTCATGGGGACATCTTGTCAGCAAATTAGGCTACAAAGCGGTCTCAACCATTGCAAAAGAAGGGGTGGCAGCGGACCATGGGTATGTACACCGATTGGGGCAATCTCAAGGTTGTGAGCTGCGGGGCCTGGGGGCGAGGGGCCGGACCCGGTAGCTCAACGGTTGTGCCGCAAGAATGGGCGCGTTGGGGGCGTCCATTTTTCCGTTAAGCGGCGTGCTCCCCTGGCTGGGCAAAAGGGGCGATTCGGCCCGATTACACGATGCCGAAATTCTCAGGTACAGTAGTATCTGCTTTCGAATCGGAAGCAAGGAGAATTCGCCTAGCGGCCTATGGCGCACGCCTGGAACGCGTGTTGGGTTAACGCCCTCGGGGGTTCAAATCCCCCATTCTCCGCGTTTGGCCCCGGTCCAGTGGACCGGGGCCTTTTGCGTTCCCTGGACGCGGCGGCTGAGCCTGGCTAGCCTGCGTCCGCCTGTTGTTCGGCGTCCTGCTGTTGGGTTGCCGCCACGCGTTCCAGTACCTCGCGGCACGCTGCGGTGGCCGGGTGGATTCTGCCGGCTGTCCTGGTGGAGGTGAACACGGTCCGTTTCGGCAGGCCCGGGAGATCCAGGAGCTGGACCGTCCTGCTTCGCCCGGTCCAGACGAGGTCCGGCATGAGGGCCACGGCATTTCCGGACTCGATGAGCCGGATCTGCGCCTGGAGGTCGGCCGTTTCGTAGCGCACGTCCGGTTCGAAGCCTGCGGAGCGGCACGCCTGCTCGGCCCAGTGCCTTGAAGCGGCACCACGGGGTTCCATGACCCACGGCATCGAGGCCGTGTCGGCCAGGGTCGCAACTGTTTCGCCGCCCAGCCCGACCGGGGGAGTGGCCAGCCGGATGGCATCGCTGGTCAGCGTGACCCGGTCCAGTCCGCTGTGGTGCGGCGCGGCATGGCCGGGGTATTGCTCGGCTACCACCAGATCGAAGTCGCGGGCCCAGGTTTCGTAGAGGGCGGTCTCGGGCTCGCGCTGGGTCATTTCCACGCGCACTTCCGGGTACTCCCGGCGCATAATGCTGAGGAAATCGGGCAGCAGCGCCAGTGCTGCGGACTGGAACACGGCCAGGCGCACGGTCCCGGTCACCATGGACAGGGATGCAGCGAGCTCGGTTTCCGCCCGTTCCAGGGTCTCCAGCAGCGCCGCGGTGTGTGCCACGAGGATCTCGGCCTGGGGCGTCAACTGGACCCGGCGGCCCGCCTTGCGCAGCAGTTCCACCCCGGCTTCCTTCTCCAAGAGCGTCAATTGCTGGGATACCGATGAAGGGCTGTATTGCATCGCGTCGGCGACCTCGGCCAGGGTCCCGCGGATCTTCAGCTCGTGCAGCAAACGCAGCCTACGGACATCCAGCAAGGCGGCCTCCAAAGATTCGGGATGGGTAATCAATATTCGTCAGAAAAGATCGCTTTTCCTAATGAGATTGTAGATCCATACTGATGGAAACAAACAAACTTCTCCGTCTCAGAAGGAGCCCCCATGACCAGCACCCTCCCGGATGCCACCGCCCCGCGCACCGAGGAATCGGGGCAGTTCGATGCTCTGGCCCAGGAAGCCATTGCCTTGGTCCGCCACTGGTTGACTGAAGCCGGCAAGATCCCCGTGGACGTCTCCGCCCAGCGCCTCGCCGGCGTCCTGAAGGACCCGAACGGCCTTGACTTCACGGTTGGATTCGTCGACGGCGTCATCCGCCCCGAGGACCTGTCGGTCGCCGGCCGTAAACTCGCCGAGCTCGCCCCGAAGGTTCCCAAGTTCCTTCCCTGGTACATGCGCAGCGCTGTCCGGGTGGGTGGCGTCATGGCCCCGATCCTGCCGCAGATTGTCATCCCGATCGCCCGCCGCGTGCTCCGCGAGATGGTGGGCCACTTGATCGTTGACGCCACCGACGCCAAGCTCGGTCCGGCCATCGCCAAGATCCGCCAGGACGGCGTGCACCTGAACGTGAACCTCCTCGGCGAAGCCGTCCTGGGCGAGCACGAAGCCCAGCGTCGTCTGGAAGGCACCCTGAAGCTGCTGGCCCGCGAAGACGTTGACTACGTCTCCATCAAGGAATCCTCCACAGTTGCTCCGCACTCCCCGTGGGCCTTCGACGAAGCCGTCGACCACGTTGTTGAGAAGCTCACCCCGCTCTACCGCCTCGCAGCGTCCTTCCCCAAGCCCAAGTTCATCAACCTGGACATGGAGGAATACAAGGACCTCAGCATGACCATCGCGGTGTTCAAGCGCATCCTGGACATGCCGGAGTTCAAGAACCTGGAAGCCGGCATTGTCCTCCAGGCCTACCTGCCTGACGCACTTGGTGCCATGCAGGAACTGCAGGAGTGGGCCTCCGCCCGTCGCGCCGAAGGTGGCGCACCCATCAAGGTCCGCGTCGTCAAGGGTGCCAACCTCCCCATGGAGCAGGTTGAAGCCTCGCTGCACGACTGGCCGCTGGCTACCTGGGGCACCAAGCAGGACTCGGACACCAGCTACAAGAACGTCATCAACTACGCCCTCACCCCGGAGCGCGTTGACGCCGTCCGCATCGGCGTCGCCGGTCACAACCTCTTCGATGTTGCCTTCGCCTGGCTCCTGGCCAAGCAGCGCGGGGTTACTGAGGGCATCGAGTTCGAAATGCTCCTGGGCATGGCAACCGGCCAGGCCACCGCGGTCCGCAAGGATGTCGGCAGCCTCCTGCTCTACACACCGGTGGTCCACCCGGGCGAGTTCGACGTCGCCATCGCCTACCTGATCCGCCGCCTCGAAGAGGGTGCCAGTCAGGAAAACTTCATGTCCGCGGTCTTCGAACTCAGTGAAAATGAGAGTCTCTTCAAGCGCGAGCAGCAGCGCTTCCTGAGCTCACTGGCCAACATGAAGAGTGAAGTTCCGGGGCCCAACCGCAAGCAGGACCGCCGCCTTCCGGCCGAACCCGCCCCCACCGAGGGCTTCCGCAACACCCCTGACACCGACCCGGCACTCCCGGCAAACCGTGCCTGGGGCCGCGACATCCTCAAGCGCATCCCGGGATCCACGGCCGGGAACAAGATCGTCGAATCCACCAAGGTTTCCGACGCCGCCGAACTCGAGCAGATCATTGCCTCCGCCGTTGACGCCGGGAAGGCCTGGGGCGCCCGTCCCGCCGCCGAGCGGGCAGCCATCCTGCACCGCGCCGGTGAAGTCCTTGAGGCCCGACGCGCCGAACTCCTGGAGGTGATGGCTTCCGAAACCGGCAAGACCATCGACCAGGGCGACCCCGAGGTCAGCGAAGCAATCGACTTCGCGCACTACTACGCCGAGCGCGCCAAGGACCTGGAAACGGTCGACGGCGCCACATTCGTCCCAGCGAACCTCACCGTGGTGACACCACCGTGGAACTTCCCCGTGGCGATCCCCGCAGGCTCGACGCTCGCAGCGCTCGCCTCAGGTTCCGCCGTCGTGATCAAGCCTGCAAAGCAGGCCCGCCGGTCCGGTTCGGTCATGGTGGATGCGCTGTGGGAAGCCGGTGTGCCGCGTGACGTTCTGGCGCTGGTGCAGCTCGAAGAGCGTGAACTGGGAACCCAGCTGGTCTCGCACCCGAGCGTTGACCGCGTGATCCTCACCGGTGGCTATGAAACCGCTGAGCTGTTCCGCTCCTTCCGCCAGGACCTGCCGCTGCTCGCCGAGACCTCCGGCAAGAACGCCATCATCGTCACCCCGAGCGCCGATCTTGACCTCGCAGCCAAGGATGTCGTGTACTCGGCGTTCGGCCACGCGGGCCAGAAGTGCTCGGCCGCTTCGCTGGTGATCCTGGTGGGCTCGGTCGCGAAGAGCGCCCGCTTCCACAACCAGCTGATCGACGCCGCGCGCTCCCTGACCGTTGGCTACCCGGAGAACGCCACCACGCAGATGGGGCCGATCATCGAGCCCGCCAACGGCAAGCTCCTGAACGCCCTCACCACCTTGGGCGACGGCGAAACCTGGGCCATCAAGCCCGAGCGCCTCGACGAGACCGGCCGCTTGTGGTCCCCGGGCATCCGTTCGGGCGTCAAGCGTGGCTCCTACTTCCACCTGACCGAGTTCTTCGGCCCTGTGCTGGGTGTCATGACAGCTGAAACCCTCGAAGAAGCCATCGCCATCCAGAACGAGATCGAATACGGCCTCACCGCCGGCCTGCACTCCCTGGACTCAGCTGAAATGGGTGTCTGGCTGGACAAGATCCAGGCCGGAAACCTGTACGTCAACCGCGGCATCACAGGTGCGATTGTGCAGCGCCAGCCGTTCGGTGGCTGGAAGAAGTCGGCCGTCGGTGCGGGAACCAAGGCAGGCGGACCGAACTACCTGATCGGGCTCGGCTCGTGGGTGCCAGCCGAGGCCAAGGGCCAGCGGGGCACCGTCCTTCAGGGTGCTGCTGCCCAGCTCCTCGCTGCAGCCAAGTCCGCTGACGTGACCGCCGAGGAATACGAGACCCTCCAGAAGGCACTCTTCAGCGACGCAGCAGCCTGGGAATCCGAGTTCGGCACCTGCAAGGACGTCTCCGCCCTGACAGCAGAGCGCAACGTCTTCCGTTACCGGTCCCTGCCCGTGACCATCCGCCTCTCCGAAGGCGAGCGGCTCGCTGAGCTGATCCGCGTTGTGGCAGCCGGTGCAGTGGCGGGCTCGAAGCTCACGGTGAGCTCCGCCGTCGCACTTCCTGACGCTGTGGTGACCGCTTTCGCCGGTCTGGGCGTCAACGTGCGGATCGAGGACGACGCCGCGTGGCTGGGCCGTGCGGCCAACTTCGACGCCGGCCGGATCCGCTTGATCGGTGGCGACTTCGCCGCGCTGAGCGCAGCGATGGGTGGCCGTCCCGACGTCGCGGTGTACCACGGCGCCGTGACCCAGGCCGGACGGATCGAGATGCTGCCGTTCCTCCGCGAGCAGGCGGTGTCCATCACGGCCCACCGCTTCGGCACCCCGAACCACCTGTCGGATCACCTGATCTAGTTCGCGCGCCGAGGGGTGAGCTCTCGGCACAATAAATGCCCGTAAAAGGTTGAAAGCCAACCCCTCGGCGAACCCCACACAAGGTGAGGTCCCGCTGAGGGGTTGGCTTTCTGCATTTCGCGGGTTCCCCAAAAGGGTGAGAGCTCGCCCCTGGGTGATGTCAGGCGGCGTAGCCGAGACGTTGCAGTCTTTGCCGCGCCGCCTGTTCGCTGGGGCCGTGTGGTCCCAGAGCGAGCCGGACCATGCCCAGCACCACCCTCGCCGCCGTGATGACCGGCAGCGGGACGAAGCCCAGCTGGGCACGCTGGAGCCCCAGCAGTTCCCTGTACTTCGGTTCAAGGCTTGCGACGGCGGCCGCGAACAGTATGCGGTAGCCGGGCTTGAGGAGCGGGCTCAGGGGAGGGTGCCGAATGAACGAGACGGTCTCTGCCAGGCGGTCATCCGCCCGGAGGATGCCAGAGGCGTACCAACCCTCCAGCTCGTCACGGACCTGCGCTTCGGTGAGCGGCGGATCTTGAACGCCGATGAGTCGGCCTGCCGCAGCCCATTCGCGGACGTAGGCGTCGGCCCCGCCCGGGATGGCAGCACCCCAAATGCGGTTGGCCGTGAGGAACGAGTCGGCGTAGGTGACGTGGACCCAGCGGAGGAGTTCGGGATCATTGGCCGCGTACGGTCGTTGGACGCCGAGCCCATCCACATAGGTCCCGCGGACGCGTTCGTGGATCCTGCGCACCACGGCGGTTGCGGACTCGGCCGCTTCGGTGGATCCGTAGGTCACGGTGAAGATCCACCGGACCGTGTTAGCCAGGCGACCCAAGGGGTCCTTCTGGAAACCCGAGTGCTCATACACTCCGGCCAGCGCGCCGGGGTGGAGGGCCTGCATCAGCAGGACCCGGATGCCTGCCACGATGGTGGCGACGTGGCCGTGAACCGCCCAGACGGCCGAGCCCGGGAGGTGATATCCGGCGTCGTTCCCTTCCGCCAGGCGCGGCACCCACTCAGGCGGCGTCCCCGACGTGCCGGTGAACGTGCGCTGCAATTCGTGGCGGTACTCAGTGAGGTAATTCCTCATGCATCCCATGAGACCGCAGATTCGCCAGACCGTACAGAGGGAGTTTCTGTACAGCTAATGCCCTTATGAAGGGCTCATAAGGGCATTAGCTGTACAAAAACTCCGGGTTAGGGGCGGACGCGACGACGGGAAGGCGCTGCGGCCACCAGAAGGGCGGCAATTGCGACGGCGGCACTCAGGATAAGTCCCGGACGGTACTGTTCCAGCATGGCTTGGGCGCTGACTGTTCCCGCGGCCTGGCCGTGACCGCTGACCAATGCGGTGGTGACGGCGAGGACCAGCGCCGCCCCAACCTGGGTGCTCGTTTGGATCAGGCCCGCAGCGAGTCCCTGTTCGGAGTCCTTGATCCCGGCTGTGGCCTGGACGTTGATGGAAGGGAAGGCCAGGGCAAAACCGACGCCCAGCAGGACCACCGAGGGCAGGATGTCCAGGGCGTAGTTCGGAGTTGTGCCCACGCGGAGGAAGAGGACGTAACCCAGGCCGAGGGCGGTAAGGCCGGTGAGGATCAGCTGCGTAGCCCCGAACTTTTCGATGAGCCGGTCCGCAAACGGTGCGCTGGTGGCCACCAGAAGGCCGGCCGGCAGCAGAGCCAGCGCCATACCCAACGGTGTCCAGCCGAGGACGGACTGCAGGAACATGGTGACGATGAACTGGAAGCTCAGGTAGGACCCGAACAGTCCCACGGCGCTGAGGTTGGCCCTTGCTACCCAGCCTTCCTTCAGGATGCCGAAACGGATCAGCGGATGCTTGACCTTGTTTTCAATGATTGCAAAGGCTGCCAGCACGGCGACAGAAACTGCGAACCCGGCGATTGTTGCCACAGATCCCCAGCCCTGCTCCGGTGCTGAAACCAAGGTGTACACAAGGCCGAGCATGCCCAGTGCCAGCGTCACCGCACCCCAGATGTCGTGTCCGCTGTTTTCGGCGGACGGCTTGTCCTTGGGGATGAATTTGATACCCAGCAGGACCACGACGACGGCGATCGGGACGGAGACCAGGAAGGTCCAGCGCCAGCTGAGGCTGGTCATCAGGCCGCCGACCACCAGTCCCAGCGAGAATCCGCTGGCTCCGAACGTTGTGAAGATGGACAGCGCCTTGTTGCGCTCGCGTCCTTCGGCAAAGTTCGTGGTGATGATCGAGAATCCGGTAGGTGCGGTGAAGGCCGCTGCGAGGCCCTTCACGAAACGCGTGGCGATCAGGACAGCGGGGTCGTCCACCAGGCCGCCAAGGAGCGACGCTGCGGCGAACACCGTCAAGGCGATGAGGAAGATTCGACGGCGGCCCAGCAGGTCCGCGAGGCGGCCACCAAGGAGCAGCAGGCTGCCGTAACCAAGGACGTAGGCAGAGACGATCCACTGCAGCGAATCGGTTCCGAGGTGGAGTTCTTGTCCGATGGATGGAAGCGCGACGCCAACCATGGATACGTCCAGCCCGTCCAAGGCCAGGACGGTGCAGACGACCATCAACAGGAGCCATTGGGCCCGTGTCCAGCGAACAGCTGAAACCAAGGGCGGCTCGGCAGAGGTTTTGAGGGTGGTGGGTGAGGTCATGCGATCAATCTATATGACACGTCATTCAATGACAAGGAATATGACGCGGAATCTTATGACGTGGATTTTAAGTGGTTCATGAACTAGAATCGGGGCATGGCAACGACGCGTGACCGCCAGCTGGAAGACCGTGAACTGGTCGAGCAGTGGCGCGACATCCAGAGCTCCTACTTCCGAACCGCAGGAGCAATCGACCGCGCCCTGGAAGCCAAATTCGACATCGGCCTCAATGAGTTCGAAATCCTTGACCTCGTGGCCGAGAGCGAAGAGTCGTCGTGCCGCATGAAGTCCCTGGGGGAGCGGACCCCCATGACGCAAAGTGCTGTCTCCAAAGTGGTGGACCGCTTGGAAAAGGCGGGCTTGGTGTCCCGGCAGACCTGCGAAGAGGACCGCCGCTCGCTGTTCCTGGAACTTACTGAGGCGGGCCGTGCGCTCCACTCCACCGCCGCCGTCGAACACCGCGCGCTGCTCAAGGAAAACCTGGGCTGATCCGGCCGCGGGCAAACCCCGGGCGTCCCGGGGGGCTCCCTCAGTGGAACATTGACACTCGAAAACTTAGGCCCGTTTACACGTGCCCTATGTTGGTTCATAGTCGAGCCATGAGAGAGGCTGGCATTCTTCCTGAGGACGCCCCCGACCCCCGTGTCGCATGGGCCGACAATCTCAAACTCATGCCCATTCCGATCATTGGACTCGCGCCCCAACCTTCGCTGGAGGACACGGACTCCGTCGGGCTGACCTATTGCTTGGATGATCGTGGATACAGCGATATGACCGCGAGCATCACCTACACTCTCTGGCGAAACCCGGATGATCGCTCAGACCCGGTAAACCTTGCAGACCTCGACGAAAAGACACGCAGATCGATCGAGGAAGTTCCGCCATGGCCCCGGCCGCGCTGGCTGATCGAGCAGGTGGAGCGACTGCGCTACCCGCAATTGTGGGAGGCCGTGCGAACGGTCTGGCACCGCGATCCATCCGAGCGCTCATCGGTTCAATGCCTCCTGGTTGACCATGTCAACCACATCCTGATGAATCAGTACCGGCAGGAGATTTGGCCGGGCAGCAAACCTTGGGACCAACACGCACCCCCAATAACCGGTCGGGTGGTCAACAGTCAGGTCAGAATCGTCATCAATGGAGTCAGTGTGCCCGGTGCGGAGGTTGATATGGACCCGTTCGTCTACGGCGTCGGCGCCCAACTAGCAACCGGCGGCGTCGTGACGGCCGTGCTTCCACGCGCCGAGCTCAAGAGCATCCAGCTCCAATTCACTACCCGTGTGAAAGGGCCACAGCGCCCGTAAGTCGATCCTGTGCCGGGCGGCTGTGGATCGTACCCCCCCCGGTGAAATGGAGAAATTTCACTCGGAAAACTAGCTAGACAGACTAGTTATATGTATTCTTACGATTGTTCCTGTCGCTTCCCAACGGAGTCGTGATTGTCCTGACTACTTTCATCGAAGATCCACCGTCTGGACTTTGTAATGTCCTGGGCAAACGCACCGACATCACGGATAGCCACGTGGACCTCACTCGATCTACCCTGGACGGCACCGCTGCGCCGCAGGGTAGCGGTGCCGTCCACAGCGATACTCCCGCTCCCGAAGACCACGACACGAATCTCATCGGATTACTGCGGGCTACCGGACAGGGCAGTCAGGAGGCCTTCACAGAGTTTTACGGGCGCACCTCACCTCGGGTTTTTGGGCTGGCGCGCCGAGTGGTCCTGGATCCTGGCCTCGCCGAGGAAGTAGCCCAGGAGGTCTTCATTGTGGTGTGGCGTGACGCGGCAACCTACGATCCTGCAAAAGGTAGCCCGACCACTTGGCTGTTGACGATCGCCCACCGCAAAGCTGTGGACAAGGTTCGTTCGCATCAAAGCAGCAACACCCGCAACGCACGATGGGCCGCCGCGTCCTGGACCCGGCCCTACGACGAGGTCGCAGCCTCGTTTATGGACCGAACGGAAATGCTGCAACTCACGGACTCACTTGCAGCACTATCGCCGTTGCAACGTGAAGCGATCGTCCTGGCCTACTTCGGCTCCCTCACCTACCGCGAGGTCGCCGAAAGACTCTCAAAACCGCTACCTACCATCAAGTCGAGGATCCGGGATGGTCTGAATCAACTTCGAGGACACCTCGGACCCGTCTGAAGGTCAAAGCCGCCGAATACCCACGGTCGGTCAGAGGCCTGGGTGCCGCCGCGCGAAGACCCGCCCGCGTGAGGCCCGCCCTCAAAACTGCCGGTAAAGGGGCCCTTAACGCAACGCATTCACTCGACGGTAGAGGTGCTTTTCGAGCCTGTCGTTTCCCATGAGTATCCACAGCAAATGCGCCCCCGGCGAAGCTCAAGACGTCTTGAGCAAAAACTGATCCAACCTTTCGCTCCACGGCGCCCGCGAAGCCTTTATTTCTGAGGTGATACCCGCAACAATGGTGCTTGCACGCCAGGCTGGGGTTTGGTGCCGCTGGCTTTTGGGGAGTGTTTTGTGGGCAAGCATCATGAATCAGACCGGGCGATTGACCTGATCCGCACTGAAAAATTCCGCCGCGTTCTTATCGCCGGATGCCTTGCGGCCCTGGCCTTCTTCGCCTTCGGCTTCCAGCCCCTGATGTCCGTCCCCGCAGGAAATGTGGACGGAACAGTTGCCCAGGGCGTCGTAGGCCCCACGGCATTGGGGAGCCTTACCCCGCCGGAAGCCGAAACCATGGTCCTTGACCCCACACAGGCGCCCCCCGAGCAAACGCCCGGCACGCCAATGGTCTTCTTTGACCGGGCGATGGTCCGGACAGTAAGCAAGGACGGTTCCACCGGGCTGACGGTGGCTTCGGCCGGACTCTCCCGTCCGCCCGCCGGCAGCCTCTACGCCCCTCTCGAAGTCCTCAATCCTAGTTCCCCCTACGGTTACCGCTACAGCCCACTGACCGGGCTGGCCGGTGAGTTCCACTGGGGGCAGGACTACGCTGCAGCTTGCGGAACGCGTGTTTATGCAGCCGACGCCGGCGTGGTCCGCGCGGTTGGCTGGCACATCTGGGGTGGCGGCAACCGGGTGGAGATCGAACACGGCAACGGCCTGGTCACCACCTACAACCATCTTCAAGCCATCGGAGTGACGCAGGGCCAGTCGGTCCGCGTCGGCGAAGTCATTGCCGAGGTTGGCACCACCGGTTGGTCCACGGGATGCCACCTCCACTTCGAAACAATCGTGAACGGACTCCACACCAACCCCAACGGTTGGACGTACCTGCCCATAAAGCAGGTGGATCCGCTGCAAACCATGACGTTCGTGAACTACCAGCCGGGAGTTGGCACGGGAGCCTCCGCGCCCCAGTGGGCCGTCCCCGTTGCCGACGGCACCAACCGCGCCGTCATCGGCGGCGAACACGAAGAACCCGTCGCGCCACCAGTGGTGGTCCCGCCCGTCACGTCAGTCAACCCGCCCGGCCCTGTGGTGACGTCACCGACACAAACCACGACGCCGGTACCGTCACCGTCCGTGACGGCGACGCAGACAGCACCCGCGACGCCGACGGTCACCCCGACCCCCACAGCGACTCCCACGCCGACGGTCACCCCGACGCCGACAATCACGCCGACACCCACCGATACTCCGACGTCCCCGCCCGCGGTTCCTGAAACCACCACAGCTCCGGTTGCGCCGACGGATCCGGTATCAACCGTCCAGGCACCAACCGTCCAGTCAGCTGTCGCACCGCCGCCGGCCGCCGTCGTCGAACCACCCGCGCCGCCCGCACCCGCGGTCGTGGAGCCCGCACCCGCACCACCTGCACCTGCACCCGCGGTCGTGGAGCCGGCACCTGCGGTGGCACCGATCGTTCCTACGGTTACGCAAGCCGTGGCACCCGCTCCGACGCCTGTGGCCCCGGCACCCGCGCCGACGCCGGTGGCGGTCCTCCCGTCCGCGCTTCCGGTTGTGACGCTCCCGCCCGGTTACATCCTGATCGCACCGGACCTGGTCCAGCGGCCGGACGGCGTAATAGTGCCTTTGTCCACGCTCGTCATTCCCGCTCCCTAAAAACCGCAAGGGCCTGCATTTCGTGGCCCTCAGCCGGCTCCCGTAAGCTCGATGGCGGCGATCCCGCCAGCCGAAGACGTCAGGAAGCGAATCCCATGACCAGCCTTTACAGCATTCCCATCACGTTCAATGACGGCTCCGAAGGTGACTTCGGACGGTTCCAGGGCAAGGCTGTAATGGTGGTGAATGTGGCTTCGGAGTGCGGCTTCACCCGTCAATACGCGGGCCTTGAGGCACTTACGGCAAGTACCGCGGGCAGGGACTGGAGATTCTCGGCGTCCCCTGCAACCAGTTCGGCGGCCAGGAGCCGGGCGCAGATGCGGAGATCGCGGAGTTCTGCGAGCGTAACTTTGGTGTCACGTTCCCGCTGACCAGCAAGGCGAACGTCCTGGGCAAGGAGCAGCACCCCCTTTTCGCCGAGCTCACCCGGGACGACGACGGCCAGCCCGTCAAGGTGAAGTGGAACTTCGAAAAGTTCGTCATTAACCGGGCGGGAGAACTCGTGGGGAGATTCCCATCCGCAGTGGAGCCTGACTCCGAAGACCTTTTGACGGCAGTGGAAAAGGCGTTGGCTTAAGCCGCCAAACCTGAAGGGAGGAAAGTAATTTTCCAACATTCCGCCGGAAATTAGCCAGTTGTTGGCTTGTTGTCTGGTTGGATTGGCCCTACTGGATTGACACGGGAGACGCCGTCTCCCACCAAACGCTAAGGCAAGCTATGGAGCTCATCGAGGCAGAGTACCCCCACCCAGGTCATGTGCTTTTGCACTTAAGCGATCTTCACCTGGTGGGTGGTCCAGGCACGCTCCACGGCTCAGTCGACAGTTCTGCCCGGTTGCAGGAGATCTGCCAACAGATCATTGCTTCCCGGATCAAGCCCGCGGCCATCATTTTTACCGGCGACCTCGCGGACAAGGGCGAGCTCGAAGCCTACAAGCGCCTCCGCGTCATGATAGAGCCGGTCTGCGACGCCCTGGGTGCCAAGGCGATCTGGGCCATGGGAAACCATGACAACCGGGCTAACTTCCGCACCGCCTTCATGGACGCCTCGGAAGCAAGCCAGCCGCAGGACCCTGTTGACCGCAGCTACTTCGTCGATGGACTCCGCATCATTACCCTGGACACCACGGTCCCGGGCCACCATTACGGTGAACTGTCCGAGGCCCAGCTGGACTGGCTGGCAGCCGAGCTCGCGACCCCGGCGCCGGACGGCACCATCCTGGCGCTGCACCACCCGCCGGTCCCGTGCGTGCAGGACCTCGCGGTCCTGGTGGAGCTGCGCGGCCAGGCCGCTCTGGCCGCCGTCGTACGTAATACCGACGTCCGGACCATCCTGGGTGGACACCTGCATTACTCCACGACGGCGAGCTTCGCCGGCATCCCGGTGTCCGTCGCCTCGGCGACGTGTTACACCCAGGACCTGGGCGTGCGCGCGGGCGGGCAACGGGGACGCGACGGCGCCCAGTCCTACAACATGATCCACGTGTACGAGCACACCATAGTGCACTCCGTGGTGCCGATGTCCGGCGGGGTCACCGTGGGCGAACCCGTGGACGCGGCGGAGGTTCAACGGCGACTGGCCGCTGCCGGCATCCGCATCCCGCACGAGTCCCGTGTGGGAGCCCACACTTCCCCGGGAACCCTGACATCGTCCTTGCCGCTTATTTCTCCCAAGGCGCCTTGACCGGGAAGTACTTCTCCAGGAAGTCGGTCACCAGCTCAGCTCGTTCTTCCGAGTCAACCTCAGGGAAGCTGCCGTCGTTCAGGCAGAAGAAGTCCATGTGACGCTTGGCCAAAAGCTTGGGCAGGTAGTGCAGCCCGGCCCACATGGTGGTGTCCACATACCTGACCTTGGCGGCGGTCTGTGTCACGGCGCGGCCGGTCAGCAGGGCGTAATAGTGGTACAGCGAGTTGGTGACCGAGATGTTGTCCGCGGCGCGGAAACGGCTGCCTGCGGTCTTGGCGAACTCGGCGGGGAATTCCTTCTCCATCTGTGCCACCACGCTGCGCCGTAACGGGGCAGCGGTGTGCTCCAGGTGCCGCGTGGTGATGCGGCCGAAACGTTCCCAGAGAAGCTTGCGGTTGACGCGGGCGGCGTTCTCAAAGCCGCTGCGTTCGGCGTCGTTCTCGCCCAGGCCGATGCGGGTGTCCGCTTCGATGAACTTGGTGATGCCGCCGGGCGTGAAGAACATGTCCGGGCCCACGGGCCGGCCAAAGAACATGTCGTCATTCGAGTACAGGAAGTGCTCGGACAGGCCCTCGATGTGGTGGAGCTGGCACTCCACTGCCTGGGAGTTGTGGGTGGGCAGCACGGAAGGATCGGCGAAGAATTCCTCGCTCCGAACGATCGTCACGGCAGGGTGGTCGGCCAGCCACTCGGGGGCGGGAGAATCGGTGGCAATGAAGATCCGCCGGATCCACGGCGCAAACATGTGCACCGAACGCAGCGCGTACTTGAGTTCGTTGATCTGCCGGAATCGGGCCTCATGGTCATCGCCTTCACCAAGGACGGCTTCGGCCTGCTGGGCGCGCCTGCGTGCGATGTACTCGGGATCGCTGCCATCAACCCAGGAAAAGACGATGTCGACGTCGAAATCGATGTCACTGGCGTGGTCGGCGAACATGTTCTCGATAGTGGGCCAAGCCAAACCATGCCGCTGCACGGTTCCGCGGACGGCGTCCTGCCGGAGCATGGTCCGGCGCGTCAGTGAGTTCTCCACGGGGAGTTCCAGGTGGTCGCCTTCGAACCTCCACAGCTCAAGCTGGACGCCCAAGGCGGGGCCGTACCAAAGCCCGCCGCCGACCTCGACGCGGGGGCGGTACAGGCGGAAGATCCGGGCCTTCCTGTTGGCCGAGAGTTCGCCGTCGGCCACCAGCACGGAGGTCTTCTTCCTGGCGTCCACCGTCATGGCGTAGAAGGGCTCGTTCTTGAAGGCAGCAGCCAGTGCATCCCGGACGTCCTTGCGGGACTCCCAGTCGACGGCGATGACCGGACGTTCGTCGTTGCCCCGCACCAGGATGAAATCGATGCCTGCGGCATCCAGCGCGGCCCGCACAGCCAGGAGGTCCGAAACCATTGCCTGTTGAGGTGTCAGGTCGCTGTTGATCAGGGCGTACCGCCCACGGTGACGGACGACGTCGGACCTGTGCTTGAGATGCGCGACGACGGCAGGCGAAACCGCCTCCGCAATCGTGTCCTCTTCGACGGAAGGGCTGCCGTGGTAAATCGGATCGACCTGTGCTTGTGTGATGGCTGTTTCTCCGGGATCTTCGGTGTTTCTGGGTGTAGGTGGTGCTGCGTCGCCGCTAGATGGCCAGGGCCTCGCGCCAGCTGCGGAGGAACGCACCGCCGGCGTCGTCGTGGATCACGTCCTCTGCAAGGTCAAGGTCTGCGGCAGTCAGGATGGTGTAGGGCTTCACCGGTATGCCGTCCGCGGGCCGGACATCTACGTGCTTCACGTCATGATCGTTGTGGTGTAGCCAGTCTGCCATGGCGTAGTCCGTCCGGGAATCTCCCACGGTGCGCCAGGAGAGCGGGGTGATGCCCTGGGCGGCCAGGAGTTCAACGGCCCGGCTTGCTCCAAGGTCCTTGCCCAGGCGCACGGACTCGATGTCCGTGGAGATGATGGTGGGGTCCAGACGGTAGTCCGCGGTGTCATCGGATCCGGGCGCGTGATGGTCCAGGATGGCGGCACTGAGGCCGTGCCGTTCCATGATGCCCAGGGCGTCGGCGTCGAAGAGTTTCTGTTCAGCCAGGTAATCCGCGCTGGCTACGTTCAGGTGCTGCTCCACGGAAACCATGGCGCGCTTTGTCTCATCGAAGAACATGTGGGCGGAGTAATCCTCGGCCACAAGCCGGCGGATATCGTCGCCGTAGGCCTTAGGTACCGCGAGTTCGTGGTCCACGTGGATGGGGCCGGGGCCGTCAGCGGTGTAGCTGAACCACACGGCTCCCTTCTCGCAAATGGCGTGGATCACCGTGTTGGCGGGCATGCCGGCGGCGATCATGGGTTCCATGACCTGCTGGGCGATGAACGCGTCCGAGCGGCCCGTGTTGAAGATGACCGGGATTCCGGCTGAGGCAAGTGCCACCATGTCGGCGATGATGTCCGGTTTGACGTCGCGCGTCACAGGGCTGGCTATGGGGCCATCGACGTCCAGCAGCAGGGCCAGTGCGGGCTCGGTGCGGGCAGCGGCACGGTCAGTACCTGGGAACGGTTGGGTCATGCCCCTATTCTGTCAGTCCCGCAGACCCACCACACAGCTATGACGTCTGTGACGCCCCGCGAAGGATAGTCACCTTTTGGCTACAACCTTCCTGTGCCGCGGGTCACAAGTTCCGTTACGGCGGTATCTTCCATAGGCTTGCAGGGTGATCTTCAAAGCTGTGGGCGAGGGACGCCCGTACCCTGACCATGGATACTCCGCGCCCAGGGACTGGGCTGCCCTGCCCCCGCGCCCTGTCCGCCTGGACGATCTGGTCACCACCAAGCGGACCTTGGACCTGGAGGCATTGCTGGCGGAGGACTCCACTTTCTTTGGCGATCTGTTCCCGCACGTGGTCCAGTACCAGGGCGTGATGTACCTCGAGGACGGTCTTCACCGGGCGGTCCGCACGGCGCTGCACCAAAGGACTGCTATCCACGCACGTGTATTGGTCATCGATGGCTAGGCTGTCCGGTCCGGGGGAGGATAACTCCCGGCCAAAAAAACGTAAGCGTCCCAAAGATGTGACGCAGCTCCATGGCCACCGTGTTGTGACGGGGCCGGAGCTACGGGCAACCTTTGCCGACGACGCCCCGGTCCGGCGAGGCAGCTTCGGGCGTCGTTTGTTCCACGGCATTGTCCTGGTGGTGTTGCTCGGAGTGATCGCTGCGGGCGCAGTTGGTGCCTGGGCGGTCATGAACGGCGTCATCAAAGTCCCGACGGCGATTGCGAGCAAAGCCCCCACCAGCCTGTGCCCTTCCACCACTTTCGACTACGTACCCAACAACACCGTGCGGCTCAACGTCCTCAATGCCACGTCCCGCGGCGGACTCGCGGCAACGGTAGCCGACCAGTTCACTGCCCGTGGATACACAGTGGCGTCCGTGGGCAACAGTGACACCACGTATTCAGGCATCGCCGTGGTGGTATCCGGGGTCAAGGGCCAAGCTGCCGCCTTTAACATCCAGCGCAACCTGGCCGGAACGGACTATTTCCAGGACAACCGCGAAGACGAATCGGTGGACGTCATCATCACCCCGGGTTATGAGGGCCTGGTGGAGCCGCAGCTGGTGGATCAGACTCCCGGCAAGCTCCTCTGTCCGCGTGAGGAACTGCGGATCGCGGACAACTCCAAGTGGCCCATCATCCCCACACGACCCGCAGGCTGACACGCTTGCCGGTTTTCGCCACTCAAAGTCGTGGGCGACGCGGGGATTTGCGTGGCGTCAGCCCGTTTGGGTGGCACTAAACAGTTGGGGTAGCGGTGGCCAGCAGGACCGGCCTGCCGGCGTCGTCGAAACGCGCACCCGCACCCAACTGGATGAAACGCACGGTCTGAGCTGTCTGCGCCTCTTGCGCGGCAAGAAGCCCGACGTCGGAGGCCGGGGGCGGCGGGGGAGTCCCGCCGTCGGGCGTCCGGTTGCGTCGCGCGGCACTTGCCGACAGTGTGCCGTGGATGAGTCGCGCGAGCTGGGTGACGTCGATGTCCGGAAGGTAGCCCTGATGGACACCATCCCGGAGGATGTCCTCGAGCAAGGCGTTGAGGTCGCCCACGTGGTCTGCGAGCTTGGCGAAGGAGCCGGGGGAGAGGACGGCTGCCATGGCCGGACCCGGCGGCAGGTGGCGTCGGCTGAGGTCCTCCACCTGCGCGCGGACGTAGAGGGCCAGCCGGTCCACCGGGTTCTGGAGCGCGGCCAGGGATTCCCGGAGGTCGACGATGAAACGTTCGGTCTCGTCCAGGGCGTACGCGATGAGGAGCTGCTCCATGTCCGCGTAATAGTTGTAGACCGCTGTGCGGCCAACGCCTGCATGGCGGGCGACATCGGTCATGGTCAATCCGGGCAGGCCATGGGTGAAGAGGAGCTCGCCGAAGGCCGTGAGAATCCGACGTTGGGTCTCGGCGCGTTGGGCAGCGTTCGTGGGGGCCGTGATCCTGGGCATATAGACACTTTACAGTGATCTGTCAGCAAACCGGGTCCCGACGCGGTACCCGGGGAACCGGGCGGTAACATCGTGGAAAACGGGAAAATCCGTGAAACATTGCAGCAAGGGGGCGTCTTGCGCGCAACGGTCAAAGACGTAGCGCGCCGCGCGGGGGTCTCACCCAAAACGGTCTCGAATGTCATGAACGGAATCGTTCCGGTGAGTGGACCTACGCGGCTGAGGGTTGAGCAGGCCATGCAGGAGCTGGACTACGTCCCCAACCTCTCGGCCCGTGGACTGCGCAATGGACGCTCGGGTGTGATCGGCCTGGCATTGCCCAACCTCGGCACCCCGTTCTCTGCGGAACTCGCCCAAAGCCTCGTTGAAGTTGCCCATGCCCGGGGCTGGAGCGTGCAGATTGAAGAAACCGGTTCCGACCCCCAACGGGAACAGGAACTGATGACACGTGCGCGGGCCAACCTGATCGATGGCCTGATCCTGAATCCCGTTGTTCTCGATGAGAGTGCCGTGCGGGTGGGTGTGGCGTTGCCTCCGGTGGTCCTGTTGGGTGAGGTGTCGCAAGAACTCGCCGACCGCGTTTTTGTGGACAGCTTTGCCGCGGCCCGGGATATGACCTTGGCCCTGGCCCGCCCGGGGCGGCGCCGCATAGCGGTACTGGGCATCAACCAGGGAAGGAAATCGGCCACCGCCATCCAACGGACCCAGGGATATGAGGCAGCCCTGCGCTCCCTGGGCATCCCGCGGGACGAATCCCTCATGATCGCCTGCGATGAATGGACGCCTGGCTCCGCGGCTGAGTCCGTCATGCGGTATCTCGACAGCAACCCGCTGCCGGAGGCACTCTTCTGCTTCACGGATTCAATGGCCCTTGGTGCCTTGAACGCTTTGTGGAAGCGCGGCGTGCGGGTTCCCGAAGACATTGCTGTGGCCGGTTTTGACGATATTGCCGATGGCCGGTTCGCTGTACCGTCGCTCACCACCGTGTCCTTTGACAAGCGCATGATCGCTTCCGAGGCGTTGCGCCTGCTCACCGAACGTATGGCGGACAGGGGCCATGGACAGCGCATAGTGTCCGTTCCGTACAGCATCGAAGAGCGGGACAGCACCCGATAGGTTCCCGAAGAAAACAAATTGTTGGCGCTAACAATTTCTCTTGCCCTGCACATTACAACGATGTAATGTGAGACCTGCGTCACCCATGGGCCACCTTTTACCCACGCGTGGAGACGCAGCGAAGCCGGACTTTCGTGCAGCATTGTGTGTCCTTTCAGCGGACCCTTCCAAAGGAGTGACGGGTGAAGCAGTTTGAATCTTTGACCGGGAGAAGTTTGTCCCGGAGACAGCTATTGACAGGCTCGGCGCTGCTGGGCGGCGGGCTTTTGGCCACGGGCCTCACAGGATGCGGCGGATCGGCGGGAGCCGCGGCCGTCCCGACCATCAACTTCTGGCACCTCCTCTCCGGAGGAGACGGCACCAAGATGCAGGCCATGATCGCCAACGCCAACAGCGCCAATCCGGGCTTCAAGGTCCACCCAACGGTGTTGGCCTGGGGACCGCCCTACTACACCAAGCTGGCCATGGCATCGGCCGGCGGACGGCCGCCGGAAGTAGCCATCATGCATGCCAGCCGGGTTCCCGGCTATGCCCCCGGCGGCCTCATCGAGCCCTGGGACCTGGGCCTGCTGGCAGAGAACGGCATCACGCCGGAGAACTTTGCCCCGCGTATCTGGGAAAAGAGCCAGCAGGACGGAAAGGTGTTCTCGCTCGCACTGGACTCCCACCCGTTCATCATGTTCTACAACACGGACATCGCCGGTAAAGCGGGGCTCCTGGAAAGCAACGGCCTCTTGCAGGAAGTGAACTCGCCGGACGGATTCAAAGCCATGGCACTGGAGATGCAAAAGGTCACCAAGGCCCACGGCCTCTCCTTCGGATACCTGAACCTCGGCTCGCAAATGTGGCGCCTGTTCTACACGCTCTACAAGCAGCACGGGGCCGAGATCGTACTGACTCCAGGCCAGCCCATGCAGGCCGACAGGGACGCTGCCGTTGAGTCACTGGAATTCATGGCGTCGCTCTTTGATGACACGATCGCGGCCAAGGGCAACGACATCAACACCGGCATCGCCGAGTTTGTCAGGGGCGACTCGGGAATGCTCTTCAGCGGAGGCTGGGAACTGCCCACCATGAAGAAGGCCAAGCTCCCCGTTGACGCTGCCACCATCCCGACGCTCTACGGGACGCCCGCGTCGTACGCCGATTCGCATTCCTTCGTGCTTCCACGGCAACTCGCGGTGGATGAAGAAAAACGCAAGGACGCCTACAAGTTCGTCAGCGACATCCTTAAGGGGTCGTTGTCGTGGGCCGAGGCGGGGCACATCCCGGCATACCAGCCCGTAGTGCAGTCGCAGGCATACCGGGAACTCACCCCTCAAGTCCACTATGCCAACGCCGCAGACATCATCGCTTACGACCCCGAGGCCTGGTTCAGCGGATCAGGCTCGGACTGGCAGAACTATTTTGCCGAGTACATCCAGAACGTACTTCTGGGACGCAGCAAAGCAGCTGAGGGGTGGGACGGTTTCGTGGCCCGCACCAACGACCTTCTATCCCGGCCCAACCCGGTCTGACCGGCACAGCACACCGAGCGACAAAGGAGTCCTTCATGAGTTCCTCTACAGTGTCCCGGCAGACCAGCCAAGTACGGACAAAACCCACTCCCGGCACCAAGACCGGGCCCTCCATGCGCAACAGCAGGGACAACGTGAGCGGCTGGACCTTCGCGGCGCCGTTCCTCGTCTTCTTCCTCGTGTTCCTTGTATGGCCAATCCTGTACGGCTTCTACATGAGCCTGACGGGCAAATCCCTCACGGGAGCCAACGACGTCCTCATTGGATTTTCCAACTACTCCGAGGCCTTTGCCGATGCCGGTATGTGGCGTTCCCTGGGAAACACGCTCTATTTCACCGTGATCAGCACCGTGCCATTGGTGCTGGTGGCGTTGGTGATGGCTGCGCTGTTGAACATCGGCCTTCCCGCCCAGTGGCTTTGGCGGCTTTCCTACTTCGCGCCCTTCCTTCTGGCATCCACGGTTGTCTCCCTGTTCTTCGTCTGGATGTACAACCCGCAGCTCGGACTGATCAACGATTTCCTGTCCAAGTTCGGCATCCCGAAGATCGGGTGGCTCAACGATCCCAATGTGGCCATGTGGTCGATCGTGATTGCAACGCTCTGGTGGACCGTGGGATTCAATTTCCTTCTGTACTTGGCGGCAATGCAAAACATTCCCGCTCAGCACTATGAGGCAGCATCGCTGGACGGCGCCGGAGCCTGGCGGCAGTTCTTCTCCATCACGCTGCCACAGCTCACCCCCACCACGGTGATGATTGTGCTGCTCCAGATCCTCGCTTCCCTGAAGGTCTTCGACCAGATCTACCAGATGACATCCGGCGGTCCGGGCGGATCGACCAGGCCCGTGGTCCAGTACATCTTCGAAACCGGGTTTACCGGATACCGGCTGGGATACTCCGCAGCCATCTCCTACATCTTCTTCGGACTGATCGTGCTGGTCTCTGCCTTGCAGTTCGTCATCACCCGCCGCAGGAGTGCATAGCCATGGCAAATACAACCCTCACCCGATCCATCCCGCGCAGCACTGCCGGCCAGGTCATCCGCCAACCACGCAAGAAGCTGACAGTGGGCAAGGCCGCAGCCGTCGTGGTCGCCGCCGTCCTCGCTGTCCTCTGGTTGGTTCCCTTCGCCTGGGCAACGGTCACCGCCTTCAAATCCGAAGCGGACGCCTCGGCCTCGAAGGTCAGCTGGATCCCGCCGTCGGGCTTTACGTTCGACGCTTTTGCCAACGTCTTCCAAGCCGGCAACATCCCGCTCTGGACATGGAATTCGCTCTACACCTCCGCTGCGATCACCCTCATCACGCTGGTGATCTCCGCCCTCATCGCTTATGCATTGTCCCGGATCGAGTTCAAGGGCAAGAAGGTACTGATGACGGCCATCATCGCCAGCATCATCGTGCCGCCGCCGGTACTCATGATCCCGCTTTTCTACCAAATGCTCGCGTTCAAGATGATCGATACCCCGTGGGCCATCATCCTTCCGCAGGTGATCCACCCCGCCATGGTGTTCGTCCTCAAGAGGTTCTTCGACCAGATTCCGCGTGAACTCGAGGAAGCGGCCGTGATGGACGGGGCCAGCCGGCTCCGGATCTTCATGCAGATCATCCTGCCGTTGTCCCGGCCGATCCTGGCCGCCGTCGCGATCTTTGTGTTCATCGGCGCGTGGAACAACTTCCTGTGGCCGTTCATCTCCACCAACGACGATTCCCTGCTGACCCTTCCGGTGGGCCTGCAGACCATCAAGAGCGCCTACGGCGTGCAGTACGCCCAGAACATGGCGTCGGCATTGCTGGCCGCGCTGCCGCTGATTGTCGTCTTCCTGTTCTTCCAACGCCAGATCATCAAGGGCATTTCCACCACAGGACTTGCCGGGACCTGACCGGTCCGCATTGCTGCACCACCAGACCTGAAACACACAACCAAGGAGATACATGTCCCGCGCACGCATCACCCTCGATCGCGACTTCACCATCGGGGAGGTACCCCGCCGGCTCTTCGGCTCCTTCGTGGAGCACATGGGCCGCTGCGTCTACACCGGGATTTACGAACCCGGCCACCCGGAGGCTGACGACCACGGCTTCCGCCAGGACGTCCTCAAGCTCGTCAAGGAACTCGGCGCCACCGTTGTCCGGTACCCCGGCGGCAACTTCGTCTCCGGCTACAACTGGGAAGACGGGATCGGTCCACGGGAAAACAGGCCCCGCCGCCTGGATGGCGCCTGGCACACCGTGGAGACCAACGCCTTTGGCCTGCACGAATTCGTCGACTGGTCCAGGCGGGCCGGCACCGAAATCATGGAAGCCATCAACCTGGGCACCAAGGGAGTCGAGGAAGCCCGCGCCATTGTGGAGTACTCCAACCACAGCGGAGGCACGTACTGGTCTGACCTCCGGGCGAAGAACGGCCACAAGGACCCGTTCGACATCAAGCTCTGGTGCCTCGGAAATGAGATGGACGGCCCGTGGCAGATCGGGCACAAGACAGCCGATGAATACGGCCGTCTGGCCCAGGAAGCCGCCAAGGCCATGCGATACGTGGATCCGTCCATTGAACTCGTCGCGTGCGGCAGTTCGAATTCCAGGATGCCCACCTTCGGGGCCTGGGAGCAGACCGTCCTCACGCACACCTATGAGGAAGTGGACTATGTGTCCCTCCACGCCTACTACTTCGAGGAGGAGGGCGACGTCGGCAGCTTCCTGGCGTCCGCCGTCGACACCGACTACTTCATTGAGTCAGTGATCGCTACGGCCGATGCCGTCAGGGCCAAGGGCAAGCACAAGAAGCACATCAACCTGTCCTTTGATGAGTGGAACGTCTGGTACCAGCGCGGCCGGGACACCGAGGACCAGCTGAGCAACATCGTCAAGGCTCCGTGGCGCGAACACCCGCGTGTCATCGAGGACCAGTACAACGTGACCGACGCCGTAGTGGTGGGGACCCTGCTCAACTCGCTGCTGCGCCATGGCGACCGGGTAAAGATCGCCAACCAGGCGCAGCTGGTCAACGTGATCGCACCGATCCTTTCCGAGGAAAACGGGCCGGCCTGGAAGCAGACCATTTTCCACCCGTTCGCCCGGATGGCAGAGCTCGCCACAGGACAGATCCTGCGGCTCTCAGTTGATTCGGACAAGTACTCCAACAACCGGTTCGGGGACACCGACCTGGTGGACGTCAGCGCAACGTGGAACGAGGAAACGGGCCGGGTTGCCTTGTTCTTCGCGAACCGCGGCCTGGAGGAAGCGGCCGACGTCGAGACCGCCCTGCGAGGGTTCGACGCCCGGCAGGTGGTCCGCGCCGAGGTCCTGGAAATTCCCGACGGCGGCGACCGCTTCACCATCAACAGCCAGGACCAGCCGGGCCGGGTTGGGCTCAAGCCGCTGGACGGCGTGAAGGCGACTGGTTCGGAGCTGCGCCTGACGCTGCCCGCCTTGTCCTGGGCCGTCGTGGAGCTTGAGGTGGCGAAGGCCTAGCCCTCGCCAATAAAGCAACGCGGGGTCACTTATGGCCTATCCCAAGGGGGATTTTGGGCCATAAGTGACCCCGCGTTGGGTTAAACGCTGCAGCCGTCCGGGCCGCAGGCCTCGGCGTCGGAAGCGCCGACCGGGATCAGCGGGTTGGCTTCCTGCCATGCCTGGTTCAGGGCCTGGCTGAAAAGTTCGGCAGGCTGGGCACCGGAGATGCCGTACTTGCGGTCGATCACGAAAAACGGAACGCCGGTCACGCCGATGGCACGGGCCTCGTTGATGTCTTCATTGACCTCGTCCGTGAACTTGTCGGACGTGAAGAGTTCGGCAACTTCCTGTGCCGGCAGGCCGAGGGCTTCACCGAGCTCCGTCAGGTACTCCTGGTTGCCGATGTCCTTGCCGTGCTCAAAGTGGTCGCTGAGCAGTCGTTCCTTGGCGGCGTCCTGGCGTCCGTGGCCGGCAGCCAGGTGGATGAGGCGGTGGGCGGTGAAGCTGTTGGCCACAACCACCTTGTCGAAGTGGTAATCCAGGCCTTCGCCCTTGGCGGTCTCCGTGACGTGCGCGAACATCTGCTTGACCTGCTCCGGAGCCATGCCCTTGCGCTGGCTGAGGTAGTCCAGCTCCGTGCCGTCATAATGCCCCGGAACGGACGGATCCAGCTGGTAGCTCTTCCATTCGATGTCCACGGAGTCGCGGTGGGGGAACTCTGCCAGGGCGGTCTCGAAACGGCGCTTGCCGATGTAGCACCACGGGCACGCGACGTCTGACCAGATCTCAATCTTCATGGTTGCGTCAACCCCGCCCGGCTCCAGGGCATTCCGGCGGCGGCCTGTTATTTTCCTCACGGGACGCCTAGCCTTGAGGAGGGTTATGAAGCCAGCCCATGGTTTGGGGGTTATGCGCGGAGGCCCGGATGCGCATTGGACTCATTGTTGGACCATGGTTTACCGTCCCGCCCGAAAAATACGGCGGCACGGAAAGGGTGGTGGACGCCCTCGCCCGCGCGCTGGTTGACGCCGGGCATGAAGTCCTCCTGGCGGCGGCCTCCGACAGCACCTGTCCGGTGCCCCGCATCCCCGGTTTCGGCCCAAGCCAGCCGGATGCGCTTGGCCTGACCCTCAGCGAGCTGGACCACGTCATCAAGGCCTACCGCGGGCTGGGCGGGGTGGACGTCATCCACGACCATACGCTGGCCGGCCCCCTCTATGCCCACCGTCCCCCTGCCATCCCCGTGGTCACCACCATCCACGGCCAGTTCACCGCCCAGTCGGCGGAGCTCTACCGCGCCATGGAGCGGGACACGTCCATCATCGCCATCTCCAATGACCAACGGTCCATGTTCCCGGACCTCAACGTTGCAGCGGTCATCCACCATGGCTTGGACTTGTCCACTGTGTCCATGGGGGACGGGCTAGGCGGTTATGCGTGCTTTGTGGGACGGATGTGCCAGCACAAGGGGCTCATGGAAGCGGTAGCGGTTGCCCGCGAGGCCGGTGTACCGCTGAAAATAGCCGCCAAAATGCACGCCAAAGACGAACAGGACTTCTTCCGGGAAGTCGTGAAGCCGGCCCTGGGCCCGCAGGAGGAGTTCCTGGGTGAACTCTCCGACCCTGAAAAATACGAGCTCATGGGCGGTGCCGTGGCATTGATCAACCCCATCCAATGGCCCGAGCCTTTTGGGTTGGTCATGATCGAGTCACTGGCCACGGGCACACCTGTTGTGGCCACCCCGATGGGTGCCGC
This sequence comes from Paenarthrobacter sp. CC6, assembly GCF_040560085.1. Classification (NCBI taxonomy): domain Bacteria; kingdom Bacillati; phylum Actinomycetota; class Actinomycetes; order Micrococcales; family Micrococcaceae; genus Paenarthrobacter; species Paenarthrobacter sp. CC6. The sequence goes on from NZ_JARDAN010000010.1 coordinate 42,147, forward strand.
TCCGGAAATCGTCAAGCACGGCAAGACCGGCTTCCTGGGCGAAGTCCGGGACCTCGCCGGCTTCCTGGATACCGCCGCACGCTTGAGCCGGGCCGAATGCCGGCGCTCGGTGGACGAGTACTTCAGCGCCGGCCGGATGGCTGCCGAGCATCTGGCCCTCTATTCGCGCATCCTTCAACAATTCAGCAGCAAGGGGCTTCCCGACGGCGGCTACGTGGAAGAGAATCAGAGGCAGGCCTCGTAGCCAGAGGTTGCTTGTCCGCGAAACCAACCCCGCCAGAGGAGCCCTGCCGCGCATGACCGCTTGGAACGCAGACACGGAAGCCGGAGCATCCGAACTGGGGGCGGTGACCGTCGTCGAAGGCTCGTCCTTCTGCATTTCCGCCCACCCGGGCGACATCCACGCAGGCGGTTCGCAAGGCGCGTATTACCAGGACACGCGCATTGTGTCCCGCTGGGTGCTGCGCATCAACGGCGAACCCCGGGAGCCCCTGGTGGCCCGCAACCCGACGTCGTTCCAGGCTGAATACGTGGGCCGGGCGTGTACCGAGGACGGGCGCTTTGAAAGCCCGCTGCTGGTCCGGCACCAGCGCAGCGTCGGATCAGGGCTCCGCGATGACCTCACCATCACCAACTACTCCGGCACCCCGTCAACGTGCACCATCGAACTGCTGATCGACGCCGACCTCGCCGACCTCTTCGACGTCAAAGGCGGCAGGGTGGGAACCGCCGAGGAAACCATCAAGGCGGCGCGGGAGGACGGACTGCACATAGACGCCCTGCACTCAAGCGGACAGCGACGGGGAGTGCTGTTCCAGGCGCACGGGGCAAAAATCACGGAGGAAGGACTGACGTTCAACGTCACCATCCCTGCCCGGGAGCAGTGGTCGACCACCATCATTGCCCTGCCGCTGGTCAACGGTGAGGCCCCGGACGATCCCTTCACCGCAGGAACGCCCCTTAAACACAGCACGGGAGCACGCCGACAGACCCAATGGGAGGAGCACGTTCCGCGCATCACGGTCAGCGACCAAAACGTCACGGACGTCCTTGCCCAAAGTCAGCGGGACCTCGGGTCGCTGAGGATTTTCGACGACGAACACCCCGGCCGTGCCGCCATCGCCGCCGGGGCGCCGTGGTTCATGGCCCTCTTCGGACGGGACTCCCTGCTTGCCTCCTACATGTCCCTCATGGTTGATCCGAGCCTGGCCGCCGGGACGCTCCAAACACTGGCCGGACTGCAAGGCAGCAAGGTGGACCCCGATTCCGAAGAGGAGCCCGGGCGCATGCCGCACGAGGTCCGGCTCGGGATCACAGCGGGGTTGTCGTTGGGCGGCACCGCCTATTACGGCACAGCCGATGCGACGCCGCTTTTCGTCTCCACCCTGGGCGAGTTGAGCCGCTGGGGCCTGGGCGAGGACATCATCGAGTCCCTCCTCCCTCATGCTGACCGGGCCATCGAATGGATGGAGAAGTACGGCGACCGTGACGGGGACGGGTTCATCGAATACCAGCGCCCCAACAACCACGGCCTGGTGAACCAGGGATGGAAGGACTCGTGGGACGGGATCAACTTTGCTGACGGCCGGATGGCGGAGGCACCGATCGCCCTGTGTGAAGTCCAGGCCTACGCCTACGCGGCCTACGTGGGCCGGTCCCTGCTGGCGCGTGCGGCGGGCGACACCGCCGTCGAACGCCGTTGCGCGGACAAGGCCGCAGAGCTGAAAGAGGCCTTCAACAAGACCTTCTGGTTGCCGGACAAGGGTTACTTCGCCTTGGCGCTGGACAAGGACAAGAACCCCGTGGATTCGTGTACGTCCAACATGGGCCATTGCCTGTGGGTGGGCATCGTCGACGAGGACAAGGCGCCGCAGGTGGCGGAGCGGCTGATGACCAAGGAGATGTTCACCGGCTGGGGCATCCGCACCCTCGGCTCCGACATGGGTGCCTACAACCCCGTCAGCTACCACAACGGCTCAGTCTGGCCCCACGATACGGCGCTCGCCGCCACGGGACTCATGCGCTACGGCTTCGTGGACGAAGCCAGCCGGGTGGCCAGTGGACTGTTCGACGCCGCCGAGCACTTTGGCGGTCAGCTCCCTGAGCTCTTTTGCGGCTTTGACCGTTCAGAGTTCGCGGAGCCCGTACCGTATCCGACGGCGTGTTCCCCGCAGGCGTGGGCGGCTGCGGCACCGGTCCAACTGGCCCGGATCCTGTTGCGGTTCGATCCCGATTTCACGCGGGACGTGCTCCACTTGGCTCCTATCCTCCCGGAGTCCTTCGGTGGGTTCACGGCCGACAACGTGCTGCTCGGGAGTTCGCGGCTCACCGTGCGGGCGTCCGGTTCCTCGGGTACCGTCAGCGGCCTTCCGGAGGGACTCCATTTGCGCAACGACCCCCGGCCGCAGCTGGCCGGGGACTTGTTTGGCTAGAGCCTGTTCTCCATGACGAAGTCGTGTTCCACCGTGTTGCCGAGCTTGAACGATTTGGTGCCGACGCGCTGGAAACCGCTCTTCTCGTAGAAGCGGATGGCCTTGGCGTTCTCGCTGTTGACGCCCAGCCACACCCCGGATGCGCCCTTGTCCGCGGCCAGGGCCAGGGATGCCTGGATCAGCCGTGCTGCGGCGCCCTTTCCGTGGTGGTCCGGGTGGACGTAGCATTTGCTCAGTTCGGTGGAGGGCTGCGCCGAAAGCACCGAGGCGACGTCGGGGTCGCTTGCCGGCTTGGCGATCAGCATGGTGTACCCGGTGAGCTGCCCGTCGTCGTCGAGCACCATGACCGTGATGTTCGCATCGGCGAGGTATTCCGAAAAGTTGGCCTCGCTGAGTGTCTTCTCAAGGTGCGCCTGGATATCGTCCGGTGAGGAGCCCGGCGGGCACGCCAGCGGGAAGGTGATGGCGGCAAGCTCAGCCAGCTTCCCGGCGTCGTTGGCTGTTGCGGTGCGGATAGTCTCTGGCACGTGGTCCCCCTTGCGAGTTTTTGTACAGGTAATGCCCCTAAGAACGAATCTTAAGGGCATTAGCTGGACAAAAACTCCCAGGTTAAGGGGTTGGACGGACGGCGTTGCTTGCCCGGTCGGCGGTGATTTGGGTTTCCCTACCCGAGTCGAGGATAGTGTTCCGCGCTGATTCCGGGTCCACCAGGACCGCGGTCACGGCCAGGTCTTCAGCCGCATCGGTGGTCAGCAGGGCATCCACCTGGGCCTCGAAGCAGTCGTCGCTGGCGTTGGCGTGCACGTTCAAGGCCACCACGTGGTTGTTGGAGACGAAATTGCCCGCGCCTTCACGCAAGCGGATGATGACCGGCGTTGCGCCTTCCGGACGGATGCTCTCCGAGTCGATGATCTGTGAAAAGTGGTTGCCGATCACCGAGTTGTTGTTGCCGCTTACACTGAGGACCCCGTGGAGGTCATCCAGCCCGTTATCGATCCCGAGGAACGGCGTCCAGGGCTCGTGGTCGCGGAGGAAGTGATTGGTGGCCACGAGGTTTTCCGAGCTGTTCCGCTCCAGGACCACCATGCCCGGATAGAAGGAATGCAGGCGGTTGTTGGTGATGTTGGAGCGCGTCACACCGCTGAAATGGACGCTGCTGGCACCCCGTGGGAAGACGTTGTTGGCCGTGACCAGGAGTCCGCCATGGTTCTCCGCATAGATCGAGTGGCCCTTGAATCCCGCGCCGATCAGGTTGTCCGTGATCTTCGATGCCTGACCCCAGCCTCGCAATTCGATGCAGCTTCCGCATTCGGCGATGAAGTTGTTGTGGATGGAGAGGGCATCGGCGTTGTGGATGGTCAGGGCGTGTTCGAGGTAGATGAAGCCCATCTCGTTGACCCGGAAGGAGTCGTTGGCGCTGGCAACGTGAATCCCGGTCTTGCCATTGACGTATGTGTTCTCGGCCGGCAGGTCAGAGCCGTCCGGGGTGAAGTGCAGGCCATCAATGCAGAAGTTGGCGAATTCCACCGAACTGATCCGGGGGCTGCCCGCACGATGAACAAGGAACGCTGCTCCGCTGGCCGGGTCCGAGCTGTCAGCGGGAGGAAGATCCACCAGCACGCGGCTGCCGCCGGGCCACAGCTCATGAAGGCCGGACCATTCGTCCTGGGGAACGTTGAACCTGATGCTCGAGGACGTGAACCCGTGGCCTGAGCCCTGGATCCGAAGGAAGCTGATGTCGATCAGGACCTGCGTGCGCAGCCGGTAGTCGCCCGGTGGCAGGTAGATCACCGCACCGGGCTTGCCGCCGTCGTTCACATCTGTGGCGTTCTGGCGTTCCTTGACGTCGGCGATGATGCTGTTGATGACCTCGCCGACATCCTTGGACGGGTCGCCGGTGGGCCAGGTGGTCACATCGTAGTAGTTGCTGCTGGACATGGTGTGGATCCTCGTGGAGTTGGGGGTGGTCAGGTGGCGGGCTGGTGTTCGGGCAGTTCGGCCAGCAGCTCGTCCGACGTCGGCGGGTTGGCGCCCGCACGACGGACAGTGATGGCTGCGGCCTTGGCGGCCCGGCCGCCCAACGACTCCAGGGCCTCCTCATTGAGTCGGTCAACTCCGGTCTGGAGGAGCCCGTAGATCAAGGCGGACATGTACGAGTCGCCCGCGCCAATGGTGTCAGCCACGGTGGACGTCACGGAGGGAACCAAGACCTGGGCGCCGGTGGTCGAGAGCATGGATCCTTCCGAACCCTTGGTCACCACCACGAGGCCGGTCCCAAGGCCCAGGATGCGCCGTGAAGTGTCTTCGAGGGACAGGCCCGGGTAAAGCCAGTGCGCGTCCTCATCACTGAGTTTGACCACGTCGGTGAAAGGAATGAGTTCCTCGAAAGTGGTGGTCGCCTGGGCGTGGCTGCCCACCAGGGCCGGCCGGATGTTGGGATCGTAGGTGACCACACAGCGTTGATGTACCTGCTCAAGAAGATCGCGCACAGTTGCCGCTCCGGGTTCTAGGAAGGTGGCAATCGATCCTGTGTGCAGGATCTTGGGCAGGGTGGTTGGGGTGATCCGGGGAAGGTCCCACTGAATGTCGAAGTCGTAGCGTGCTGAACCGTCCGACGCCAGGGTGGCGGTTGCCGTAGCGCTGCGGACGCCTGCGCGGGCACCGGCCAGGAGTTCGACGCCGGCACCGGCCAGGTGCCGCTGGATGGCAGCACCATGGTGGTCTTCTCCAATGGAGGTCAGCAATGAGGTAGGCACGCCGAGCCTGCCGAGGCCGTAGGCCACGTTCGCCGGAGATCCTCCCGGATGCTCCACGGTGCCGTGGGTCGAGACGACGATATCCACCAGGGCCTCGCCCACAACCATGACTTCGGTTGCCGGACTGCTGGTTGGCTTTTGGATGTTCTGCATAGGAACCTGCTCCTTAGGCGGGTGTTGAGACAACGAGCTTGAGAACTGTGGCGGTGCCGCCTTGGGCGGACAACCGGGTTTCCCGGCTGTCGGCATCCGGATAGACCAGGTCCGTCAGGACCACCGTGCCGTCCTGGGCGAAGACTTCCACGGAGCACTGGTCCACCACAATGAGCAGCTTAAGGACGCCGTCTTCCAGTGCAACCGGTGCGGATTCGACGGATGCGAACTTCCCGTGGAACGAGGTGTGCCCTGACTGGGTCCGGTCAAGGGTCAGCCTGCCGCTGCCCGGGGTGTAGTTCAGCAGGGTGCCTTGGCGTCCGTCGGAGCTGGCCAGCAGTCGCAGCTCAACACGCTCTGCGGTTCCCGGCGCGATCTCAGCCTCAATAACCTGCGCCGTGCCCGGTACGGCGTCCGGCAAGGCGAGGGCTTCCGACCCCAACTCGATGGTGCCCACGCGAAACAGTTCTTCCTCCGGACCCGCGAGGACGGGGTACTGGACCAGCCGGGCGGTGCCGCTGATCGATTTCAGCTTCAGCTCGCGGGCGAGGGTCATGGAGGACCGCCACGGTGCTGTGGGCAACTGGTTGGCGTAGTCCCAGTTATTCATCCAGCCGATGATGATGCGCTTCCCATCCGGGACGTCGCTGAAGGACACCGCGGCGTAGCAGTCGCGGCCCCAGTCCAACCACAGGCATTGCTGCAGTGCCTCAGCCCTGGCAGATTCGTCCGGCAGGGAGGTGACTCCCGCTGGCGCCGCAAGGGAACCCGCGTCCGGAACGAAGCTGACGCCGTCGAACTGTCCTACGAAGTACTGTCCGCCGGAACCTCCCGCGACAGCGCCGGGATTCACGTTGACGATCAGCACCCACTTCATGTCCTCAGGATCCCCGTCCACCGCCAGGGGAAAGAGGTCAGGGCATTCCCACTCACCGGCGTCGGCGTTGGCCGGGCCAAAGTCGCTCAGGAAGTCCCAGGTTTTGAGGTCGTCGGAACGGTAGAGAACCACCTTCTGCTGTTGGGCTTCGACGGCGACCATGACCCAGTACGCGCTCGCTCCGCTGTGGTAACGGAAGACCTTGGGGTCCCGGAAGTGGGCTGAGTCCCGGGTGAGCACCGGATTACCGCCGTACTTTTGCCAGGTCATTCCCGAATCGGCGCTGTACGCCAGGGACTGCGCCTGCGTGCCGCTGTGTTCGGTCCCGGGCTTGAAAGCGCTCGTATATATGGCCACCAAAGCCGGCGCCCCGGCTGTGCCGAAACCGGAGGTGTTGCCGTGGTCCACCACCACGCTTCCGGAGAAAATGTCCTCTGTTTCATCGCCTGCGATAGCCACGGGGTGTTCGGTCCAGCGCAGGAGGTCCGGGGAGGTGGCGTGCCCCCAGGACATGTTGCCCCAGACGCTGCCGTAGGGATTGTTCTGGAAGAAGAGGTGGTACAAACCGTCGTGGAAGACCAGGCCGTTGGGGTCGTTCAGCCAGGTGTCCTGTGCCGTGAAATGGATGGCAGGCCGGAACCTGGGAGTGACGGCCGGGGCTGTTTCCGGGCGTGCGGCGTCAAGGCTACTGGACATGTGGTGCGTTCCTTTTGGGACGTTGAAGGGCTGGTTGGGCTTACCGTGGAGCCGCGACCGAGTCACGGCGAACCAGGGGACAGCCCAGGACGGTGGGGTGGAGCGCCATTAAGGAAAGATCTTCTTTGCCCTCGATGGCATCAATAAGGTGATCCGTTGCCCAAGCCCCCATCTCGTAATGGGGGAGGGCCACGGTGGTAAGGCCGGGGTAGAGGTTGGCGGCAATGAGTTCCTGGTCATCGAAGCCCACTACGGAGAGGTCCTTGGGAATGCTGAGCCCTAACTCGGCGGCTGCCCGGTAGGCGCCCATGGCCATCCGGTCGTTGTAGCAGAACAGTGCCGTCGGCACGTCAGCGCGGTCTTCCCGGGCCAGGATCCGTTTGGCAGCCGCATAGCCGCCATGAACTTCGGAGACTTCGGACTCGACCGGTGCGGCATCGCCGTCGAGCCCTGCTTCGGTGAGCATGGCCCGGAAGGCCTGGAGCCGCTGGCGGGTGGCGGGTACGTCGTCGGTGTTGTTGATGAATCCAATCCGGGTGTGGCCGGCGTCCAAGAGTGCCCCAACGGCGGCGCGGGCGCCGCCGTCTTCGTCCGGGACCACCGCGGTGATGTTTCCGCCGATGGCCACGGAGTCCACCAGGACCGACGGTACGTTTTCCAGGTTCCGGGGAAGTTCCACGTTGCGGTGGTACATGGTGGCGTACAGGATCCCGTCCACCCGCCGCTCCAGGAGGGCCTGGACGTCGGCTTGCCTCGATTCGAGACTGGCGGAGCCCGGAGTGTTGATGATCATCAGGTTGTAGCCCCGGGCCTTGGCCGCCTCATCAGCGCCGAGGATGATCCGGCCTGCATGGGGTGTGGTAGCGATTTCCTCGCTGACCAGGCCGAGCATTCCTGTCCGCTGCGTGCGAAGGGCCTGGGCCAGGCGGTTGGGGCCGTAGCCGAGCTCCTCGGCGGCATTCCGGACCTTGTCCCGGGTTTCACTGCTGATCCGTGCGTAAGAGACCTCGTTAAGGACGTGGGAGACGGTGGTGACGGACACGCCGGCGGCGACGGCAACGTCCTTGATACCGATGTTCTTGCTGCTCATGTGGCTCCCACGTCCTTATGGTTGGCGATGCCCCGGAAGGGCTATCAGTAGGCTACTCGTTGATGGTGGCAGTGGCCTTGGTGGCATTAGCCCTTGACTGCGCCCAGCGTCATGCCCGCGACGATCTTGCGCTGCAGCAGAAGCGTCAGCAGGATGACCGGAATCGAGTACACGGCGGCCAGGGCCGTCATGGATCCCCAATCCAGGCCGAACTGGGTTTGGAAGTTCGCGATCACCACAGGTGTGGTTTGCGAACGGATGGCGGTCATCAGGAGTGCGAACAGGAATTCGTTCCAGGATGCCAGGAAGGCGAAGATCGCAGTGACCGCAATGCCGCCGGACACTACCGGGATCACTACCCGCCACAGGGCGCCCAGCCTGCTGCAGCCGTCCACGGTTGCGGCCTCTTCAAGGTCCCGGGGGACGGATTCGAAGAAGCTGCACATCAGCCAAATGGAGAGCGGCAGAGAGATGGTGGTATGCGCAATGGAGAGGGCGATCGGGGTATCGGACAAGCCCGCCGAGGCCATCATGGACGCCAGCGGAATGCCGATGGCCACGGGTGGAACCATGCGGGTCACCAGTGCAGCCATGATGAATACCTGACCGCTGGGGGTCTTGTAGCGGGTAATGCCGTAGGCGGCCGGAACGGCCAGAACCAGCGATAGCAGGGTGCTGATGACGGCGGTCTGGATGCTGTTGATGAAGGATGCCACCACCCCGCTTCGGCCCAGGGCGTTGGTGTAGTTCTCCAGCGTCCATTCCCTGGGAAGGATGGTCGGTGGGACGGCGATGGTATCGATCGGCGTCTTGAAGGACGTGAACAGCAGGTACAGGAACGGGAAACCGTAGAGGACCATGGCCACTGCCAGCAGGATCCAAAGGATGGTCCGGGTGCTGCGCCGGCCGGCTTCGAGGCCTTCGCGGTTGGCCCCGCGCCGCTTGCGCAGCGGCTGCGCTTCCGGGAAGTCCGACGACGGCGGGCTGGCTTTGGTGGTGACGCTTGTGGTGCTCATCAGTTGTCCTTTCCTGGCCGCCAGATGGTGGTCACTGCAACAAAGGCAATGGCGAGCATTGCGAGGAGGTAGATGGTGCCCATGGCACTGGCCAGGCCGGGGTCGCCGAAGCGGATCATGGTGCGGTAGATCAACAGGCTCATCGTCTCGGAGGCTGACTGCGGTCCGCCGTTGGTCTGGATGAGGATGGTGTCGAAGGCCCTGGCCGCATCGATTCCGCGGACCACCAGTGCAACGGCGATCACTGGGCGGAGCAGGGGAAGGATGATCCGGAACAGGAGTGCCGGAGCCCGTGCACCATCCAGGCGGGCGGCCTCAATCAGATCGCCGGGGATGTTCTGGAGGCCTGCGAAGAGCACCAGGCACATGAAGGACGTGGTGAGCCAGATGTCCGGGATGGCCACCGAGAACAGCACGATGTTGGGGTCGGACAGCCAGCCGATCTGGTTGGGGTCCGAAAGGATCCCTGCCTGGTGGAGGAGTGTTCCGATCAGACCGAAGTTGTCGATCATCAGGAACTTCCACAGCAGGCCCGCCACGATCGGGGCGATCATCAACGGGTAGAGGAAGACGGTCCGCCAAATCTGGGATTTCTTGCCCAACGTGGTGAATAGCAGCGCCATGCCCAGGCCGAGCGCGAATTCGAGGGTCACCACCACCAGGGTGTAGGCGAACGTACGCCACCCGGCGCTGGTGAAGGCCTCGGAGGTGAAGGCGGTGACGTAGTTTTGGAACCCCACAAAATCGCGGGGCCCGCCTGCGATGGGGGAGATCTTGAAGAAGCTGTCTGCCACCAGGCGGAAGAGGGGGTAGGCCACGAATACGGCCAGGAACAGTGCCGCGGGCGTCATCAGATAGAGGGCGAAGCGGCGATCGGAGATACGCACGGTATTTCTTTTCTGCTGGTTGGGACCGCGGCCGGCACTGTCATTCAGTTGCTAACGGTGCCGGCCGCGGAGTTCTACTTCAGGAGGTCCTGGATCTGTTTCTTGGCATCGGCCAGGAGGGCTGAGGTGTCGCCACCGGCCACGGCCTTCTGCAGCAACGGGATCAGGACGGTATCAACGATCTGCTGCCACTTGGCGGTAGCGGGTCGGGTGGCCGTTGCCTGGCCGTTGAGGGTCTCGATCAGCGGCTTGAAGCTCTCGTAGCCAGGCTGGTCCTGGTATTTTTCAAACGCGCTGATACGGGAGGCCAAACCGAGCTTGGATTCGATTCCCTTGTCGTTGTAGTCATAGGCGCACTTGACGAACTTCTTGGCGGCGTCAGTGTTCTTGGTGGCTTTGGGAACGGAGAGGTACCACGGTCCCGGAACACCTGCGACGCCGGCGCTGCCGCCAATCATTGCTGCGGCTCCCACCTTTCCTGCCACCGGAGCATCGGCGGGAATCTGGCGGTAGGCGTGGGCCCAGAAGCGGGTCATGGCGGTCTTGCCCTGGTTGAACAGGTTTTGTGCTGCTGCCCAGTCAACCTGCGCTGCACCGCTCGGGGCATCCTTAGCCAAGCTCATGTAGAAGTCCAGGGCTTCCTTGTGGGCGGCGTTGTCGATGACCACATTGTTGTCCTTGTCCAAGACCATGGGGGAGCCCGCCTGAAGGACGTGCGCCAGCCATTCAGTTTCCACGGCGCCCTTGACGTCCGTGCCGTACATGCCGTCCTTGGTGAAGAACGCGGAAATGTCCTGGTACTGCTTCCACGTCTTGGGGGCGGCGAGCTCGTAACCGTACTTGGCTTGGAAGTCAGCCTTGTTCTTGGCGTCCTCGAACAGGTCCTTGCGGTACAGGATGATCTCGGCATTGGTCCAGGCCGGCATGCCGATGAAGTGGCCATCCACGTTGGCTTCCTTGACGAGGGCCGGGAAGATGTCCTTCTTGACGTCGTCCGTGAAGAGTTCGTCCAGGGGTTGCACGGCGTCCTTGAAGCTGGGAAGCCATACGGAGTCGAGTGCGGCGACGTCGAAGGAGACGTTGCCGGAGGAGAACTCGCTGGAGAGGCGGTTGAACATGCCGTCGTAGGGGAGTTCGACGAAGTTCACGTCGATGCCGGCGTCCTTCTTGCACTGCTCGGCTACGCCTGTCAGTTCGGCGTGGCCGCCGGCTTCAACCAAGACGTTGACGGAGCTGGAGCCGCCCGATCCGCCTGAGGATGGTGCGGGACCGCCGGCGCCACAACCGGTGGCAACGAGTGCGACGGCGGTGCACAGCCCGCCGAGGGTGACGAGCTTGGAGATGGTGTTTCGAGTGGACATCGCTGTCGACTCACTTTCTCTTGAACGGAAATTGCAGAGAGATGGGGATTTCACGTCTTTGGCTTGAAAAATCGTTTTGCCAAAACGACTTGGCAACACCTTAGAGCTGGAAGTTCGGGAGTGTCAAGAGCCACTTGCGGCGCGCGGTCTTGCCAAAATTACTCCTCGGATTTTGTCGTTGACAGTGTTGTTCGATGCCACTTACTGTTTGTTCCGGCTCCCGATAAAACGATTTGGCATTTTTGGCATGGACGCCACGCTCACTACGCCATTGCCCGGACGCAGGAGTCCGGGCCAATGGGGCGGGGCCAATCAAGCAACACGAATGAACAAGGACCGGCAGGAGACCAATATGGAAATTGACGAGACGCTTGACGTGAAAAACACCAGTCGTCGGATGCTCGTCGGCGCTGGAGCCGTGGGCTCGCTGGCGGCCGCGCTAAGCCTGGGGATGTCCCCGGAAGCTGAAGCTGCGCAGGATACGAAAGCCGGCCCCTTCAACTCGCCGAACACCTATGACGTCACAGCTTGGCGGATCAAGGGCCAGCCCAAGGTCACAGCTGAGTCGGATATCGGCGCCGTCATCAACGACATCATTGCCGACATCAAAAAGCGCCAAACGACGCCGGACACCAGGCCGGGAGCCGTGGTGATCATTCCCCCAGGGGACTACGACCTTCGCACCCAGGTGGTAGTGGACGTGGATTACCTCACCATCGCGGGCTTCGGCCATGGCTTCTTCTCCCGCAGCATCAAGGACAACGTGGACCCTAAGGGATGGCTGAACCTCCAGCCAGGCGGCAGCCACATCCGGGTCCTGACGCCCTCTTCCGCGCCACAGGCATTCCTCGTGCGTCGGGGCGGCAGTCCGCGCCTGTCCGGAATCGTGTTCAGAGACTTCTGCCTGGACGGGGTCAATTTCACCCCGGACGGGAACAGCTACAGGAACGGGAAAACGGGCATTGAGGTCGCATCCGACAATGACTCCATCCATATCACCGGGATGGGATTCGTCTACCTTGAGCACGCCCTGATAGTTCGCGGCGCAGATGCCCTCCGGGTCCACGACAACATGATCGCCGAGTGCGGGAACTGCGTCGAACTAACTGGTGCCGGGCAGGCAACGATTGTCAGCGACAACCTGATGGGTGCAGGACCCGAGGGTGTGACGCTTCTGGCTGAAAACCACGAGGGCCTGCTTGTCACGGGGAACAACTTCTTCCCGCGAGGACGAAGCCTCATCGAGTTCAACGGCTGTAACCGCTGCTCCGTATCGTCGAACCGGTTTCAGGGCTTCTATCCTGGCATGATGCGCCTGCTGAATGGATGCAAGGAAAACCTCATCACGTCCAATCACTTCCGCAGGGGCACCGAGGGGTTCCCCCCTTTTATCAATCGCACAAACGGTCTCGATGACCTCTACGGCGTTCTCCATACGCTGGGAGACAACAACCTCATTTCAAACAACCTCTTCGCCTATGACGTCCCACCGAACAAGGTTGTCCCCGCAGGCGCCCAGCCAACCATCATCCTGATCGCAGGAGGGGACGGCAATGTCGTAGCCACTAATCACGTGGTCAGCAACGTTGCCACCCAGCACGTGGTTCTTGACGGATCCACCACCCATTCAAAGGTGCTCGACAGCGGATCCGCAACCACCATTACGTCCTACAGCCCGGACACGGCAATCCGGCCCACACCCTAAGACCCGGAAAGGAAGGCGCGGCTTTAAGTACGACGGCGGCTGGTCACCAAGGGCGACCACCCGCCGTCGAGCGTTTTTGTACAGCTAATGCCCCTAAGAACGCCTCTTAGGGGCATTAGCTGTACGAAAACTCCTAGTCCGCCTTCACCGCAAGGACCGGGCAGTCCGCTTCCAGGAGGATGCGCTGGGAAACGCTGCCCATGATGAGCTTGCCTACCGGGCTGCGGCGGCGGAGGCCGATCACGATCAATCCGGCGTCGTGCTCGTCGGCAGCATCAAGCACCTCGGCCGCTGCGTCATGACCGCGGATGGGTTGCTTGATGATGTGCTGGATGCCGTGCTCAGCCAGCCGGTCCTCGATGCTCTGGATCTCCGGCTCCTGGGCATAACGGTTGTCCACCAGGGCGTCGCCCTTGGAGGAATTGATGACCAACAGGGTGTCGTTGCTCTTCTTGGCCTCGGCGATGGCCTGCGTCAGTGCTGCTTCGCCTTCTGGTGTGGGGACGTATCCCACCACGATGGTCATGGTTTCTCCTGCCGATGGTGTGCGGGCATGGTTGGTTCGGTCTTCGTGGTTGAAGGCGTCGCCGGGGTCTGCGGCTCATCCTGGTCCGAAAGCATGGACGGCCCTGTAAGCGCAACCGTCGGACGGTTCCGCCGGATGAGCTTGAGGACCAGCGGCCAGGCCAGGATGATTCCGATGATGACGTAAATACCGACGGCGATCGGCTCGCTCCAGAGCCCTGCCGGGTCGCCTGCACTGAGCTGCAGGGTCTTGCGGAGCTGGCCTTCCAGCCGCGGGCCCAGGATAACGCCAAGAATGAGCGGCAGGACGGGGAGTCCGAAGCGGCGCATCATGAACCCCAAAGCACCCAGTATCAGCAGGATCACCAGGTCGAAGGCCTGGAGGTTCACCGAGTAGGCGCCCAACGTGGCGAAGAACAGGATGCCTGCGTACAGGTACGGGCGGGGCAGTTGCAGCAGCTTCGCCCACAACGGTGCCAAGGGCAGGTTGATCAGCAGAAGGAGCAGGTTGCCGATGAAGAGGCTCGCGATCAGCGCCCACACCAGTGGTCCCTGGCTCGAGAAGAGCTGCGGGCCGGGCTGGATGCCGTAGGACGTGAACGCTGCCAGCATCACTGCCGCGGTTGCGTTGGTGGGCAGGCCGAGGGCCAGCATGGGAGTGAGGGTACCGGCGGCGGCTGCGTTGTTCGCAGCTTCCGGACCCGCCACGCCTTCGATGGCTCCATGGCCGAACTCTTCGGGGTGCTTGCTGAGGCGCTTCTCGGTGACGTAGCTCAGGAACGTGGGGATTTCCGCTCCGCCTGCCGGCAAAGCCCCGAACGGGAAACCGAAAACCGTGCCGCGAAGCCATGGCTTCCAGGAGCGTTGCCAATCCTTCTTGCCCATCCAGGGACGGCCAACGGGAATGACGTGCAACGGGGTGCGGCGCAGGTGTGCCGCCACCCAGAGGGCCTCGCCCACCGCGAAGATGGCCACAGCCACCACCACAATGTCCAAACCGTCGGACAACAGCGGCTGGCCAAACGTGAGCCGGCTCTGGCCCGTAACGGAGTCCAGGCCCACCAAACCGATGGCCAGTCCCAAGCCGAGGGAGGCGAAGCCGCGCAACCGCGACGACCCCAGTACCGCAGTGACAGCCAGCAGGGCCAACATCATGATCGCGAAGTAGCTGGGGGAGCCCAGGCTGACCGCGAACTTCACAACGATCGGTGCGCAGACCGCAAGGAGGGTAGTGCCAATGGTGCCTGCCACGAACGAGCCGATGGCCGCCGTCGCGAGTGCTTGCGCCGCCCGCCCCGCCTTGGCCATCTTGTTGCCTTCGATGGCCGTCACCACGGACGACGATTCGCCGGGAGTATTCAGCAGGATAGAGGTGGTGGAGCCGCCGTACATTCCGCCGTAGTAGATACCGGCGAACATGATGAAGGCGCTGGTGGGTTCAAGTGCGTACGTGACCGGGAGCAGCAAGGCAACGGTCATGGCCGGACCGAGCCCGGGAAGGACACCTACAGCGGTGCCGAGGATGACGCCGATCATGGCGTACATGAGGTTCAAAGGAGTGAGGGCGGTGGAGAACCCGTCCATCAAGGAGGACCAGACGTCCATCAGAGGATTCCTTCCAGGAGTCCGGCCGGCAGCGCAATGCCCAGGCCGAGGTAGAAGCCGTAGAAGGTCAGCAGGGAAAGTGCCACGGAGATGAGTCCGTCACGGACATAACGGCGGCTTCCGAGGGCAAGGACGCTGCCCCAGAAAAGCACCGTGCCGGAGATGACCCAACCAGCCCAATCGATCAGCAGGATGTTGAGCAGGAAGGCTCCCGCCAGCGGCAGGACGGTCTTCCAATCGGCAGGGTGCGCCAGGTCCACATCCTCGCCGCCTTCGGCCTCGCCCCTGCCGCCACGGAGGACATTGATGGCAAGCAGAACGGCGCAGGCCACCAGGAGTCCGGCAACGATGAACGGGACAGTCTTTGGACCCACAGGGTCCGATTTCGAGTACGGGGTTACCAGGCCGTTGGCGTCCAGGAAGACCAGGACTCCGACCACGCCGAGCAGGAGGGCGACCCCCAGCTCGGCGCGGCCTTTCAAGCCTGTTGCTGGAGAGCTCACGCCAAGCCAAGCTTGGTGAGGACGTCCGCCACCCGCTTGTCCTGGTCAGTCAGGAACGTCTGGAAATCGTCGCCGGTGACAAAGGCATCCGTCCAGCTGTGGGTCTTGAGTGCTTCCTTCCAACCGGCGGACTCGTGCATCTTCTCCAGCGCGGCGATCAGGGATTTCTTGTCGGCGTCGCTGATGCCCGGAGGGGCTACGACACCGCGCCAGTTGGTAAACACGAGGTCGATGTTGGATTCCTTGAGGGTGGGGGCGTCCACGCCGTCAAGCCGCTTCTCGCCGCTCGTGGCAAGGACACGGACCTCTCCGGACTTGATCTGTTCCAGGTACTCGCCTGCGCCGGAAGCTGCGAAGCCGAGCTTGTTGCCAAGGATGGCGGGAAGGAGGTCGCCACCGCCGTCGTAGGAGACAAAGTTGACCTTCGTGGCGTCGATGCCCACAGCGCCGGCCAACTGCATCGGCAGGAGGTGGTCCGGGCCGCCGGGCGAGGAGCCGCCGCCTACGGAGATCGACGCGGGATCTGCTTTCCACGCCTTCACCAGGTCATCGATGGTCTTGTAGGGGGAGTCCTTGCTGACCATGATGGCGCCCGGCTCTTCAATCAGCTTGGCCAAGGGCGTGGTGTCCGTCAGTTTCGATTGTGACTTGTTGGTGTAGCTGGCACCCACCACGCCCAGGCCCATGAGCATGGTCAGATCGCCGTTGCCCTTTTCGTTCACCACGCGGGCCAGACCCACAGTGCCGCCTGCGCCTGCAAGGTTGAACACTTCAGTGTTGTTGGCGATCTTCTCATCGTCCAGGACCTTGGCCGCTGCCCGGGCGGTGGTGTCGTAGCCGCCACCGGGAGTGTTCGGAACCATGATCTGGAGGCCGGTGATGGGTCCGGCGGCAGCGCCGGAGCTTTCGGAACCAGTGGAGTTCTTGCCGGTGGCACCACAACCGGTGGCCATCAGGGCGAGGCCGGCGGCGACGGCGGCGACTCGCAATGCGCGGATCTGGCGCATGGTGTTCCTCTTCTCAGTTTTGAATTCTCTGCAGGGCGATCAACGTTGTGCCCCGTGAACTGATGCTAGGGGCCGCAGTGACGCCGATCACTCTTGTGTTCGCAGTGATCTTTAAGTTCATTGCGTTCACGCTCCTGGACGGTCCATTACTGCTCTGGGGTATAGTTCCGATACGCCACGCGGAGCGCCCCCAGACACCTCCGGACTCTGGCACCACCAAAGGAAACCACGCAGTGACTCGAAGAAGAGGAATGTCCCTTGCCGGGCAATACCTTGTGCTGCAGTTGCTGATCGTCCTGGCGGTGCTGGTGGCGGTGGTCGCCATCTCCCTGGCGCAGTCGGCCGCCGCGTTCGAACGGACAGAGGGCAGGCGGGCGTTGTCGGCAGCCGAAGCCCTGGGCAACAACCCCACCGTACGCGCGCTGCTCCCCACGGCGGAACCGCGCGGCGGTTCGGCGCTTCCCGCCGTCGCCGAATCCGTCAGGACAGTCTCGGGTTCAGCGCACGTGGCCCTGGCAAAACTGGACGGCACAGTCATCACGGCCTCGGACCCCGGACTGATCGGCCGGCCCTTGCCACTGGGAGAGAGCCGGGTGATGGAGGGCAGGGCCTGGACCGGCGTCGTCACCAGCAACAACGTGACAGTGCTGTCCGCCCACGTGCCGGTGATCGACGACTCCGGGCAGATGATCGGCATCGCATCCATCAGCCGCAACTACCCGTCCACCTTGGAAAGACTGGGAGACGCCGTCCCCAACCTCCTCACCTACCTGGGCGTGGCCAGCGTCCTGGGGGTGGCGGGTTCGCTTCTCCTGTCCCGTCGTGTCAAACGGCAAACCCTCGGCATGGAACCGCGGGAAATCACCGGACTGGTGGAAAACCGCGAAGCCATGCTGCAGGGCCTCAAGGAAGGTGTTGTGGCGTTGGACCCCCATGAGCGGATCACGGTGGCCAACCAGAGCGCCCGCCAGTTGCTCGGATTGCCCGACGACTGCGTAGGCAGGAAGCTGCGCTCCCTCCCCGTCGAATCCGCCCTGAAAGTGGTGCTGACCCGCGAACAGTCGGACCCGGACCAACTGGTGCTGGTAGGGGAGCGGCTGGTGGTGATGAACCGGGTGGCGCTGCGCTCGCATGGGCGCGACATCGGTTCGGTGACCACCCTGAGGGACCGCACCGAGTTGTCCTCCCTTGAGAGCGAACTTGGTGCCACCCGTACGGTCACGGACACCCTCCGCGCGCAGGCCCACGAGTTCGCCAACCAGCTCCACGTCATTTCGGGCCTCATCCAGATCGGCGAGTACGATTCCGTGGTGCAGTTCGTCAACGGTGTCACCGTGGAGCGGACCCGGCTCAACGACGACGTGACCCGGCGGATCGAGGATCCCGCGCTCGCTGCCCTGCTGATCGCCAAGGCCAGCCTGGCCACTGAGCGCGGCGTCGAGTTGAAACTGGACCCCCGGTCCGCGCTTCCGCGCGTCAAGGACGAACTGTCCCGGGACATCACCACCGTGGTGGGCAACCTCGTGGACAACGCGTTCGACGCCGTCACCGGCCTCGCCGGGGCATCGGTCCGCGTGCTCGTGGAGGACTCGCCGGACGGTGTCGGGGTGACTGTCCAGGACAACGGCCCGGGAGTGCCCGCCGGTTCTGCCGAGGAGATCTTCCAACAGGGCTACTCCACCAAGGAACCGGGACCGGGGGATGCCCGGGGCTTCGGCTTGGCGCTTTCGCGGGTCATCTGCCGGCGCAGCGGGGGCGAACTGACCGTGGCCAACGACGACGGTGCAGTGTTCACCGCACGATTCAGCAAAGGGGCTCTCCACAAGTGATCAAGGTCTTGATTGTCGATGACGACTTCATGGTGGCCAAGGTTCATGCCGGGTTCATCCAGCGAAGCCCCGGTTTCGGGGTGGTGGGTGTTGCCCACACCGGCGCACAGGCCTTGGCGGAAACGCGTAGGCTGCAACCCGATCTTGTGCTCCTGGACATCCACCTCCCGGACATCAACGGCCTGGACCTCATGCACCAGTTGCGGGACGTTGCCCCGGACCTCGACGTGCTGGTGATCAGTGCAGCCCGCGAGGTTGAGACCGTGCGCAAAGCCCTCCGCGGCGGCATCGTCCACTACCTGATCAAGCCCTTTTCCCAGTCCGATCTTCAGGAACGGCTGGAGCACTACCTCAGCGCCTACCAGGGGCTGGATGCTTCCAAGGTCGAGGCTGAACAATCCGACGTGAACAGGGTCTTTGGGTTGGGTGTTTCCGAGCGGACCCTGCCGAAGGGCTGCAGCGTGGAGACCCTGGAACTGGTGGAGTCCGCGTTGAAATCAGCACCGGGTGATTTGTCAGCCGCTGAGCTTGCAGAACAACTCGGGACCTCCCGTGTCAGTGCCCGCCGCTACCTTGAGTACCTCCACGACGAAGGCGCCTTGGACGTTCGACTCAAGTACGGCGTCGGACGTCCCGAAAGGCGCTATGTGCTGAAGGAGCGGTGAGGCCAAACCAGCCCTGGCCGGGTTCGAGCCCTGCTGCCCCTAAACCCCGACCGTCTTCAGGTAGTTCCGGATGCCATCGACCACCAGTTGGTGGTCCTCGTCGGAGCTGAGGCCGGACACCGTCACAGCCCCGATCACACCTGCACCACGCACGCGGAGAGGGAAGGAACCACCCGCCAGGGTGTAGTCCTCGTGGGCCAGCCACCCGTTGCCCAGGGGGCTGTGGGTACGGGAGGCAAACAGCTCGGTCAACAGTGCCGTGCTGTGCTCGAAACGCAGCACCGAAGCTGACTTCCGGCGGATCCACTCTTCCTGGTCCGCCGTGGCGCCGGGCAGGACGCAGCGGAAGAGCACGATGTTGTGCCGGCGGATGTCGATGGCAACCCCGAACTCCGAACTGATGGCATGATTGGCGATCAACGAACCAAGGCGCCAGGCGTCATGGTGATCGAACGAAGCAAAGACCAGTTCTTCTTCCTGCCGGCGAAGCTCGGCGAGGCGTGGGGATTCAGTCACGGTGGTTTCCTTCCGGGGCGGCATCAGCGTCGTAGCTCAGCCCGATCTGGCGGCGGATCTCATCCATGGCAGCCATGACGGCAACGCTCTCGTCCGGCGGAAGGATGGTGCCTGCGGTGGAACCTTCCCGGACCAGGCGCTCCAGCTCAGCTGCCTGGAACTGCATGCCGCGACCGTTCACGGGCTGCTCGTAGCGCTCACCCACGGAACCGTCGGCCGCATGAACGGTGAAGGGGACAGGGTTGTACCAGGTGTGTTCGACGTCGATCCAGCCTTCGGTTCCGATCACCATGGCCCGGTTGGCGCTTGCTGCGTCAAGTTCGCAGTCGACGATCGCCTGCGCACCGCCGTCGTAATCGAAAACCGCCGCAGTCTGGCGGTCGACGCCGGTAGCAGTCATGGCAGCGCTGGCCCTGATCGAGGCCGGCGTGCCCAGGATGTCGAACGCGAAGGAGACCGGGTAGACCCCCAGGTCCAGCAGTGCGCCGCCGCCCAGGGCGGGATTGTTGAGGCGGTGTGCCGGGTCCTTTGGGAGGTTCTGGTTGTGGCTGGCCACCACCTTGCGGACTTCGCCGATGGTGCCTGCGGCGATGATTTCCCGGAGACGGATCATGTGCGGGAGGAAACGGGTCCACATGGCTTCGAGCGCCACGAGCCCCTTTGATTCCGCGAGTCCTACAATGTCCCGGGCTTCACGGGCATTCATGGTGAACGACTTTTCCACCAGCACGTGCTTGCCGGCGTTCAAGGCCAAGAGGGCGTTCGCGTGGTGGAAGGGGTGCGGCGTGGCGATGTAGACCACGTCAACCAAGGGGTCGGCCACCAGGTCTTCGTAGCTGCCATGCGCGGTGGCGATCCCGAATTTTTCCGCGAAGGACCTGCTGGACTCTGCCGAACGCGAACCCACCGCCTGGACAGTGAAGCCGTTCTCCTTCAAATCCTGCGTTTGCAGCCCGGCTATGAATCCGGTGCCGAGGATGCCCCAGCGGATGGTTCCGTCGGAAGTACCGTTGCTTAGGGTCACGTAGTTAGTCCTTTGCAGAGTCAGTGAGCGGGTACGCCACATACGCAAAGCGCGCGGAGTCCGGCGACCAGCTGTTGACGTTGAGGGTACCTTGGCCACCGAAAAGTGGCCATGCTTGGAGTGGGGTGGTCCAGTCCTTGGTCGAAACAAGCACGACGTCGACGGGCACGTCAGCGGGGTGTCCAACGGTACCGCCGGGGAACCGGATGTAGCTGGCGTAGTGGCCATCCGGGGACAGGTGGGGGAACCAGTCGACGGTGTCGGACTTCAGCAGCTGAGTAAAGTCGCTGCCGTCCGGTCTGATCCGTGCAAGCTGGGCATGGCCCGGTGTTGTTGAGAACGACTCCGTGTTCAGGTAGATCCATTGCCCGTCAGGCGAGTATTCGGGCCCGTCGCAGTGGCCTGAACCGACGTCGACCCGGGCGGCAGCGCCGCCGTCGGACGCCGTGGTCATGAGCTTGCCGGGCTGCTTGAAGTCGCCGGCCTTAATTCCGACGTACGCGAGTTCCGTGCCGTCGGGGCTGGCGCCGTGGAGGAAATGGAAGGAGCCGTCGTCCTCGGTGATGCGGGTGGCAGGGCCGCCCTTGAGCAGTCCACGGTAGATATGGCCGTCGTTGGCGGAGAGGAAGATGCCGGTGCCGTCCGGTGCCAGGACGTGGTCGTTGTTGAGGTCTGGGATGCCACTGAGCGGGATTTGGGCCAGTTTCGCAGTGGAAGTGTCAAGACGCCACAGTTTCCCGTCCCCGTTCAGGATGAGGGCTGAACCGTCCATGGTCCAGTTCGGGGCTTCGAGGAGAATGTGGTCAGTGGCGTAGAGGGTTTCGCTGTGGCCCGTGACCGACGCGATCCGCACCTCGCAACGCTGGCCGGGTTGAAGGGTGCGGATCACGGTTGGCTCCTTGCCACTTTGATGGGAGTTTTTGTACAGATAGCGCCCTGAAGAAGGCTTCTAAAGGGCGTTAGCTGTACAAAAACTCCGGAGGGTTAGTCCTGGCTGAAGGCGGCGTCGAAGCTGGTCTGGGAGGCGGGGAAATCGAACTTCTTGAGCGCGGCAAGGGCTTCGGGGGCGCCGTGCAGGCGGTCCATGCCGGCGTCTTCCCATTCCACGGAGATAGGTCCGTCGTAGCCGATCGCGGTCAGGGCGCGGAAGGACGATTCCCAGGGCACGTCGCCGCGTCCGGCGGAGACGAAGTCCCAACCGCGGCGCGGGTCGCCCCACGGCAAGTGGGAGCCCATGACGGTGTTCCGGCCCGTAGGGCGGAGCTTGGTGTCCTTGCAGTCCACGTGGTAGATCCGGTCCTTGAAGTCCCAGATGAAGGACACGGGATCGATGCCCTGCCACATGAAGTGCGACGGGTCCCAGTTCAGGCCGAAAGCTGGCCGGTGTCCGATCGCTTCGAGGGTCCGGACGGTGGTCCAGTAGTCGTAGGCGATCTCACTCGGGTGGACTTCGTGGGCGAAGCGGACCCCGCATTCGTCGAAGACGTCCAGGATGGGGTTCCAGCGGTCGGCGAAGTCCTGGTAGCCGGCCTCGATGACTTTCTCGGGGACAGGCGGGAACATGGCGACGTATTGCCAGATGGAGGAGCCGGTGAACCCGACGACGGTGTCCACGCCGAGCGCTTTTGCGAGGCGGGCGGTGTGCTTCATTTCTTTGGCGGCGCGTTGGCGCACGCCTTCGGGGTCGCCGTCGCCCCACACCTTGGACCCAACGATCGCCTCGTGGCGGAAGTCGATGGGGTCATCGCAGACGGCTTGGCCCTTGAGGTGGTTGGAGATGGCCCAGACCTTGAGGTTGTACTTGTCCAGGATGGCGAGTTTGGACTCGACGTAGCCGGGTTCGTCCCAGCGCCAGGCATCCAGGTGGTCTCCGGAGACGGCGATTTCCAGGCCGTCGTAGCCCCAGCCCGAGGCAAGGCGCGCGACTTCCTCGAAGGGGAGGTCGGCCCACTGGCCGGTGAACAGGGTGTACGGGCGGGGCATGTCAGGCTCCTTCGGTAGGGTTTGCGTGCAACTGGATCAGTGAGCTTTTGGCGGCTGCGGACTCTTCCACGGCGGCGAGGATGTGCTGGACGTTCAGGCCCTCTTCGAACGACGGCGATGGCTGGCTGCCGTCGCGAACGGCAAGGAGGAAGTCCCGGATCTGGTGGGTGAAGGTGTGTTCCCAGCCGATGATGTGGCCTTGCGGCCACCATGCTTCAAGGTAGGGGTGAACGGGCTCGTTGACCAGGATCCGTCGGAAGCCCTGCTCCCGGACCGGGACGGTGGCGTCCAGGAAGCCGAGTTCGTTCAGTGCCTCGAGGTCAAACAGGATGGTGCCTTTGTCTCCGTAGATTTCTAGCTTGAGGGAGTTCTTCTGGCCCGTGGCCACCCGACTGACTTCAACGGAGGCGATTGCTCCGGAGGCGAGCGTCAGCGTTGCCCAGGCGGCGTCGTCGACCGTGACATCCTCCGGACCATCCGGTCCGGGGCGTCGATCCACGAACGTCTGCAGGCGGCCGGAGACCTCGGTAACGGCATCGCCCAGAAGGAACAGGACCTGGTCAATCGCGTGCGAAGCGATGTCGCCGAGCGCGCCGGAACCGGCGGTTTCCTTACGGAGGCGCCAGGTCATGGGGGATTGCGCGTCGGAGAGCCAGTCTTGGAGGTAGGCGGCACGGACGTGGCGGACGGTGCCGAGGCGGCCCTCGGCGATGAGTTCGCGGGCCAGTGCAAGGGCGGGGACGCGGCGGTAGTTGAAGCCGATCATGGACTGCACTCCGCGTTGGCGGGCTTTCGCGGCAGCGGCGGTCATCAGTTCGGCCTCACCCAGCGTGTTGGCCAGCGGCTTCTCCACCAACACGTGCTTGCCCGCTTCAAGGGCGGCGATGGCGATTTCCGCGTGCATCCAGCCCGGGGCGCAGATATCGATGATGTGGATGTCATCGCGTTCAATCACGGAGCGCCAGTCGGTGGCGGATTCGGCCCAGCCGTACTTGGCAGCGGCCGCGGCTACCTGGGTGGCGTCCCGGCCAACGAGCACTTTCTGCTCGAAGGCCGGGACGTCGAAGAAACTGGCCACATTCCGCCACGCATTCGAATGGGCCTTCCCCATGAAGGCATAGCCGATGGCTGCAACCCCCAGGGGGGCCTTATCCTCGCTGGAAGCCAGCCTGTCGGAAGGCAGGGACGAGTGTGTGGGCGTGCTCATGGTCAGGTTCCTCGCTGTTGCTGCGGACTTAGAGTGTGGCGGTTTCGGGAGCCCAGTCCTCAGGGACTGCCGCCGAAGCCGGCGCGTTGCTGGTGACATCCACGAACGTGCCCGACTCCACGGACTCGGCGATCGAGACCATGCTGTCCAACACGTGGTAGGCCAGATCGCCGGTGGCGCGGTGCGGAGTTCCGGCCCGGAGCGCCCGGGCCATGTCCAGCACACCCAGGCCGCGGCCGTTGGCGGGGCCGGTTGCGGCGATGATCTCGGGTTCTTCCGCGCCTGGACGCCAGAGCTTCAGTTCGCCGTCGAAGTAGTTCGGGTCCGGCAGTGAGAGGGTCGCCTCAGTGCCGGTGATTTCCACGAAGCCCATCCGGAGGCGCGGCGACTCGAAGGAGAACACGCTGTGGCTGGACTGTCCGCCTTCGAACTGCGCCATCGCGGACACATGCGTGGGAACCTCGACGGCGAACTCCTCGCCGGCCTTGGGTCCGGAACCGATGACGCGGGTGGCCTTGGCGGAGGAGCCGACGGCGGCCACCTTGCGGACGGAGCCGAAGGTCTGGATCAGGGCCGTGAGGTAGTACGGACCCATGTCGAACAGCGGGCCGGCGCCGTGTTGGAACAGGAAGGCCGGGTTCGGGTGCCAGGATTCCGGACCCGGGGTCTGGAACGTGGTCATGCCGGTCAGCGGCGTGCCGATGTCACCGCGTTCAATGATGCGGCGCGCGGTCTGCAGGCCGGCACCCAGGAACGTGTCCGGTGCGGTTCCGAGGCGGATCCCCGCTGCATCTGCGGCCTTGAGGAGGCCCAGACCGGATTCACGGTCCAGCGAGAACGGCTTCTCAGTCCATACGTGCTTGCCCGCGTTGACGGCAGCGGTGGCTACCTCGACGTGCGCCGCAGGAATGGTCAGGTTCACAATGATTTCGACGTCGGGATGGTTCAGTGCCAGCTCCGGCGCGCCAAACTCGGCGATCCCGTATTCCTCGGCGCGGGCCTTGGCTGCCTCTTCGAACAGGTCGGCGATCACCAGGACTTTGACGTCCGGGAAGGTGGTGAGGTTATCCAGGTACTGCTTGCTGATGTTGCCCGCGCCGATGACGGCGACGCCTACGGGGCCCTTGCGGGTTGAGGGTGTGAAGCTCATGCCTTGGCCCCTGCCGATTCTGCGTTGAGGAATGCGAGGCTCTCCGTGATTCCTTCGAAGATGTCGCCTGAATAATCGTCGAACTCCACCACGCCCACTTCCAGGGACTTGGCAGCTGCGATGACATCCAGCACCGGAATGGTGCCCTGGCCGGCAGGCTGCTGGGCTTTGGTGTCTGTGTTGCCCGGGCCGTCCTTGATGTGGATGAGCTTGACCCGGTCACCCAGGCGGGCCAGCAATTCGACGGGGTCCTGGCCTCCGACGGCTGCCCAATACGTGTCTACCTCGAGGACGAGTTCCGGATCCAGCAGTCCTTCGAAGTATTCAAGCGCAGTGGTGCCTTCGATGGTGGACTGTAGCTCCCAGGCGTGGTTGTGGTAACCAACCCGGATGCCGTACTCGGCGCCTTTCTTCGCGGCGGCGTTGAGCTTGGCTGCCGTGCCCTGGATGGTTTCCGCATCCTGCCAGTGCTCAGCCGGGAGGAACGGATCGATGACGGTGGTGATGCCCAGCTCTTTGGCGGCAGCGAAAATTTCGTCCTGGTCCTGTGACAGGAGCGGGGCGTGACCGGACGGAGCGGTCAGGCCGTTCTCCTTCAAAGCCTTGCCGAGTTCCGAAGCTGTGGCCACGAAGTTGTACGGCTCCACCTGCGTGTAGCCGATCTCAGCGACCTTCCTGATGGTTCCAGGCAGGTCCTCCTGGATGGCGTTGCGGAGGGTGTACAGCTGGAGTGAGTAAGACATGGGTTTCCTTTTCGGGAGTGGTTTTCCGGGAGTTCGGGGACTTGGCGCCAGTCTAATCAGCGGCCGGCCAGGGAGCCGCCGATTCCGCCGACGCTGAAGTACTTGTTCAGGGTGGCGAAAACAATGATCGGCGGCAGCATCATGACCACGGCCAGGGCCATGACGGATGTCCAGTCAGTCGCGTTTTGCTGGAAGAAGGATTGGACACCCATGGGCAGGGTGAAGATCTCGTTGGAACGGAGGAACACGATGGCAACCAGGTAATCGTTCCAGGCGAGCAGGAAGGCGAAGATCGCGGTGGAGAGGATGCCCGGCAGTGAGTTGCGGAGCACCACCTTGGTGAAGGATCCGAAGACTGAGCAGCCATCGATCCAGGAGGCTTCTTCGAGGCTGATGGGGATGGAGTCGAAGTAGGCGGCCATCATCCAGGTAGCCACGGTCATGGTGGAACCGACGTAGATGATGGTGATGCCCAGGAGGTTGTCCACCAGGCCCATGGCAGCGAAGAGGATGAAGAGGGGGACCACGGAAGTGATGATCGGCAGGGACTGCATGACGAACAGGAGCAGTGAGTAACCGGACACTGCCTTGGAACGTCCGCGGGAGAGGACGTAGCCGGCGGGAGCGGCCACCGCGACCGAAACCAGGACAGTGGACAGCGTGGTGACCAGGCTGTTCTGCAGCCAGGTGGCGGCGAGCGTCCCGTTGAACACGTTGGCCAGGTTCTCGAAAGTAAACCCGGTGGCGGTGCTGTTGGCTCCGGGAGTGAAGGCCAGGACCACAGTGACCATGATGGGGACCAGGACGATCACCGTGATGGCCAGGATCAGGGCGAACCTCCACCAGCGTCCGCGCATACCGGCTTCGGAGAGCACCCGGCGGGTTTTTCCGGAGTCGGTGATGCCCAGGGCGGGACCGGATTCGGGGTGGGCGTGAAGTACTGTGCTCATTATTCGACGCTCGACTTTCGGATCTGGCGGTACAGGATGACGGAAATGACCACCAGGGTCATGGTCATCAGGAAGGCGATGGCGACGCCGGGGCCGGTGGCGAAGTCCTGGAAGACCGTGCGGTAGGCAAGGACCACCAAGGAGGTGGTGGCACTGACGGGACCGCCGCCGGTGAGCAGGTAGATGGTCGGGAAGTCATTGACGCAGAAGATCGTCATGAGGATCCACGAGATGTACGTGGAGCGGGCGATCAGCGGGAGCGTGATCTGCGTGAACTGCTGCCACTTGGAGGCGCCGTCCATGCTGGCTGCTTCGTAGACGGTGGTGTCCACCGAGGCCAGGGCCGCGGAGATCATCATCATCATGAAGGGGAAAGAGACCCAGACCTTGAACACCATCACGGTGATGGATGCCAGTGTGGGGTCGGCCAGGAAAAGCGGGGTCCCCAGTCCCAGCCCGCGGAAGATCGACGGGATCAGGCTGTCGGGGGTGGCCACCAACCAGTTCCAGGCGGTGGAGGAGACGACGATCGGCACGACCCACGGCAGGAGCAAGAGGACCTTGAAGGTATTGCCTGCGGGGATCCTGGTCCGCAGCAGCAGGGCCAGGCCCAGTCCTACCAGCCAGGAGCCGAAGACTCCGACAATCGTGAACCAGAGCGTGAACTGTGCAGCTTTCCAGAACGCCGGGGAGGACAGGACGCTGGCGAAGTTCTCGCCGCCCACGAAGTTGCCGGTCTGGAGGAGGTCGCCGTCGTGGGTGGCCTGTACCGCGGCGTGGATCAGCGGGTAGCCGTGGATCAGGACCAGCAGCACCACCGAAGGCAGCAACAGCCAGAAGAAAGTACGGGTGGTCTGCGCGCTGAGTTTGCTCTTGCGTTTGCCGGGGCCGGCCCCCGAGCCGCCGGGGGCCACTCCCCGGCGGGCCCGGGACAGGCCCGATGTTGCAGTAGTTGATGACATGGCAGAGGTACCGTTCTACTTCTTCAAGACCGATTCGAGGCCGGACTGGAAGGCCTGCAGGGCGCTCTTGGCATCAGCTGCCTGGCCGGTAAGGATCGACTGGCTGAACTGGTTCAGCGCCTGGCCGCCGTCAAGGGCTGCGAGGTTTGCGTTGAGCGTGCTGCCCTGGGCTGCGAAGGTCTTGGCGATCGGCTGCCAGTCCTTGACGATCTTGACGTTGTTGGGGTCGTCGGCAAACTCGGGCAGCTCGGTGATCGACTTGAAGACGGGCAGTGCGGACATGAGCTTCTGCTTCCACAGTTCCTTGAGCTGGCCCAGGTAGTACACAAGGAACTCTTCCGAGGCTTCCTGCGACGGGGTGTTCTTGTACATCATGATGTTGTTCGGGAACACGATGGTTGCCTTGTCACCGTGCGGACCGGTGATGGGGTCGGCCACCAGCAGGTCTCCGGAGGTGTCGCCGACGCGTTGCGGCACGTTGACCTGGAACAGGCCGAAGCCGGCCTTGCCGTCCTTCCACTGTGCTGACATGTTGTCCGTTGTGTAGCTGACGGCTGCGGGATCCACGATGCCGTTGGAGACAAGCTCGCGGACGAATTCGATGGCTTCCACGTTGCGGTCGTTCAGGAGGTCCAGCTCGCCGTCCTTGTTCCAGACACCGCCGCCGTTGTTGACCATCATCATGATCATCGAGTGGTTGCCGTAGTTGTTGCCCGAACCGGCGCCCGTGGCGAAGCCGAACGCGCCGACCTTCTTCAGCGCCTTGCCGGCTTCAAGCAGGGACGGCCAGTCGGTGGGCAGCGACACGCCCGCCTTCTCGAACAGGGACTTCCGGTACCAGAACACGCGCATGTCCAACTGCCACGGCACGGCGACGTATCCCTTGTCGGACTTGAACGGGTCCAGCACGCCGGGCAGGAAATCATCGAACTGACCGTTGGACTTCAGCTTTTCAATGACTTTGTCGGCGTACGCGATCTGGCCCTGCTGCTCGAACTGGAAGGCCTGGAAGCCGCCGCCGGTGGAAACGGCCGGGCCGGTCTTGGAAGCGATGGCCGAGGAGAACGTCTGGTAGAAGTTGTTCCACTGGATGATCTGGTAGTTGGCCTTGGCGTTGTTCGCGCCGGAGAAGCCTTCTGCGATCTTCTTGGCGGATTCGTTGTAGGCGGGGGTGGCCCACGGCATGTCCCAGAACTTGACCGTTCCACCAGCGCCGCCACCTCCGCCCTGGGTAGCCGAGCCTCCGCCGCAGGCTGCCAGCAGCGGCACGGAAGCGGCCGCCGCGGACAGGCCGAGGAAATTGCGGCGGGAGAAGGACCGGGTGGCTGCGGACTGAACATTCATAGTGATTCCTTTCGGGACCGGCGACGCTGTGCGTTGGTTTGCCGGTCCAGCTCAACTTTGAGTAGGGCAACGGATACTGAATGGCTGGTGGAACGGAGGTGCTGGTGTTTCAGGTGAGGGTTGCGATGGATTCCGAAACCGCAGCGAACTGCTGCAGATCCGAGGGGAGGGTGCCGGCGTCGAGGTGTTCCTTGAGCCGGCGCCAGGTGGCGCGGTGAGCAGATTCGTAGATCGTGGGAAGAAGCAGTTCACCGTGTGGACCGGTGACTTTCACGGTGGCCGGCCAGGCAGCCACCGGATCCGGCAGCGAAACGGCGGCGCCGCCGTCGTCTGTCAGCATGGTGATGGTGACGCTTGCGGGCCGGGCGTTGGAAAGGATGCCCTGCAGGGCCACCGGTGCGCCGTTGGCGAGTACCGCCGTCGCGGTGTAGCCGTGCGGCCTGCGGTCCAGGAGCCTGAGGTTTCCCAGCGGTCCGGTGAGACGCACGACGGCGGCAAGTTGGTCCGCGAGCAACGCGCCGCTGTCTGTTCCCACCGGAGCGGTGGCGACGACGTCGAGGACTACGGCGCGGCCGGCCATGGACCGGACTGCGTCCTCGGCTGCCGCGGTGGCCGGGTTGGACGCCCAACGTTGGTCGAGGACCACGGCCGATTTGTGCCGTGCTGCCGTCTCTGTGAGCTCGTTGACGTTTTCGGGTGAAGGGTTGACCACCACGATGCCGCGGGCTCCCGCACTGATGGCTTCCACGGCGTGCCGGGTCCAGTCGGGCTGTCCGGCGATGACCTGGACGTCGGCGCTGTTTTCATCCGCGGCCGGGCAGAACGATTCGGGCAGGGAAGCCACTGCCAAGGCAACGGCGCCTGCTTTCTGCGCCTCGGGTGTGGCCTGGACTGTGTAGTGCTCGAAGGCGGCGGCGCTCATGCGTGGACTCCTTCGGAGACTGCGGGCTGTACTGCCGTCCGGCGATCAAGGGTGGCCACCGTGGCCTCGGCGATGTCCAACGCGAACGTGAGGTCGTCAATCAGGGTTTGGGCAGACGGCGGCTGCTTGGTGCCGGCGGCGAGGGCCGCGAGTTCGCGCCATTCGCCTTCGTAACCGTTGTGCTCAAAGGGGCCAAGGATGGTTTTCTGCGACCCGCGGGAGAACGTTGCCACCGCTGAGCCGGCCTGGACGTACGACGGGGTGAAGTCGATGCGGAGGGACTCGTCGTCGGACAGGGCTTCGAAGCTCCATTCGGGCTTCCAGGTGTTGTTCATGGCTGCGCGGAGCTCAATGGTCCGGGTGGGGGTCCGGAGGGAGATGACGTAGCCGAACGGGCGGACATGGCGTGCTTCAAGCACTTCGATGTCCTTGAAGTCCCGCGTGAACCTGCGGATCAAGGGGAGGTCGTGGATGGCGAGCCCCATGACCCCGCCGCGGAGTGCGCCTTTGATGACCTCGGGGTCCGAGTAGTCGGGGGCACCGCCGGCGGGACGGGTGATGATCTCTGTGGCAAAGTCCTCAAACCGTGAGTTGGGCGGGAGGACGATGGAGGAACGGATCGTGTGTGCCTTCTCCGGAAGTTCGCCCCAGTTGTTCCGGGCGGCGAGCCAGCCGGGATCGAAGGTGTGCATGGCGCCCACGATGATCGGTACTCCGGTTGCCGCGCTGACGGCGGAGATGCGGGCAGCTTCTTCGGCGTTCATGGCGAAGGGCTTCTCGCAAAGGACAGCCTTCTTGCCGGCGTGGCATGCTGCGATGACCTGCTCGGCGTGGAACTGGTGGGGGCTGCAGATGGCCACGATGTCCACGTCCGGGTCACCCAGAAGGGCGTCGATGCTGGTGCTGTGGGTGGCGCCAACGCGGGCGGCAACGGACTCAGCCACCTTGGGGTCGACATCCATGATGTGGCGGACAGACAGGATGTGGTCCAAACGCGCCAAGGATGGCAGGTGGATGGCCTGGGTGACCGGGCCGGCGCCGAGGATGCCAACACCCAGGATTCGGGTGGCGTCTGTAGGGCTGGACAAGTTCAGTTACCTCTTCGTAAGCGGACTGGCGCATGAGCGGAACGGGAGGGATCGATGCTGTGGATCCCTGACATCGAGCGTCGTGATGTGCTGCTCATCACAACCTAGGGGGACTTTTGTCGATCGTCAAGCAAAAGTTGAAATATGGCCGACAAACTTTCATTGCATGACATGCATAAGCAATCGTGCTTCACTAAATGCATGACTCCAGCACCCGGAAACGACGCCGGAAACACCATGGTCTTAGAGGCCGGCAACCTGTCGCGCGCTGGCGATCTCTTCCAACTTCTCCGCGACGGCCAAGCCCGGACACGCGCCGAACTTGCCCTCACCACCGGACTTGCCCGCTCAACCGTGGCTTCCCGCATCGACGCCCTGATCAACTCCGGGCTGGTCGGCCCGGCCGGTGAGGCAAGCTCCAGCGGCGGCAGGCCGCCGTCGCGCTTCGCCTTCAACCCGGCCGCGCGCGTCGTGCTGGCGGTCGACGTCGGAGCGACCCACGTGATTGTTGCCGTCACCGACCTCGGGGGCAGCATCCTGGCGGAGCGCCGGCTGGGACAGGAAGTCGCCGACGGGCCCGAGGTAGTGCTGGGCCGCGTGGTTTCAGCAGGCCGGGAGCTGCTTGCCGAAGCCCGACGGGAACCGGGCGACCTCGCCGGGATAGGCATCGGCCTCCCCGGGCCCGTGGAGCATGACACCGGACGGCCCGTGAAGCCGCCGATCATGCCGGGCTGGGACGGATTCGACGTCGTCACTTACGTTCAGCGCTCGCTGCCTGTTCCCGTACTGGTGGACAACGACGTCAACATCATGGCCCTGGGGGAGCGGACCGCCTACTGGCCCGACCACGACAACTTCCTGTTCATCAAGGTGGCCACCGGCATCGGTGCGGGCATCATCAGCAGCGGTGAGCTGCAGCGGGGCGCCAACGGCACCGCCGGCGACCTCGGCCACGTCCGGGTGCCACGTGGCGACGACGTCCTCTGCCGCTGCGGCAATCACGGGTGCCTTGAAGCGCTCGCCTCCGGTCCCGCCGTCGCGCATCAACTGCAAACGCAGGGGCTGGAAGCCACCAACGGCGCCGATGTCCTGCGGCTCGTGGGCGAGGGAAACCTCCAGGCTATCCAGGCGCTGCGACAGGCCGGACGCGATGTCGGAGATGTCCTGGCAACCGTGGTCAACCTGCTCAATCCCTCCATGATCATCATCGGCGGCAGCGTGGGGGAGGCAGGCGAACACCTGGTGGCCGGAATCCGCGAAGTGGTCTACCGGCGGTCGTTGCCGTTGGCCACCACGCATCTTCGGATCGGCATTTCCATGGCCGGAGACCGCTCCGCGATCCTGGGTGCCAGCCAGATGGTGACCCAGTACGTTCTCTCGCCTGCGGTGATTGAGGCCACACTCCAAGCGACGGGCTAGGCCTTCATGGATGCCGTGGGGCGGCCGGGGGCGTGATAGCAATGAAACTGATGAAAACGCTTCCTGTCCCTTCCCGGTCCGCAACATGAGCCAGTTCCTCGCCAAAGTTCCCCGAGGCTGGCTGATCCTCGCCTGCATAGGGCTGATTGCCTTGAACATGCGCGGACCGTTCGTCGCCGTGGCGCCCGTAGTGGATCTGCTCCGACAGGACCTTGGCTTCTCCCCGGTTGAACTCGGACTGCTGACAGGCATCCCCGTGCTCTGCTTCTCCCTGGCTTCGCCGTTGGCTTCGTTGGCCGGACGCCGGCTGGGCGCCGAATTCGCCGTCATGCTCACGTTGCTCGGCGTGCTGGCCGGTGTGGTGATCCGTTCCAGCAGCGGTGGCGCCCTGGTCATGGCCGGCACAGTGGTCATTGGCGTGGCCATCACCATCGGCAACATCGCCGTGCCGCTGATCATCCGCCGCGACTTCGCTCCCCGCCGGCAAGCGACAGCGATGGGCGTCTACACCGCGGCCCTGAACATCGGTTCGTTCCTCACCTCAGTGGCCACGGCTCCGCTGGCCGAGCTGGTGGGGTGGCGGCTTTCCTTGGCTGCCAGCGCGCTGCTGGCCTTGGCGGCAATCCTGTTTTGGGTGCCCACAGTGGGTACGCGCCGGGCCTTTGTCCCAGCCGCGGTTGAGGCTGCCGTCCCTTCAGGTTCGGGACCAGTTGCGGGGGTGGGCTGGTTGACCGTCGGCCTGACGCTCGGCTTCGCCGGCCAGGCGTTCTCCTACTACGGCGTCACCGCGTGGCTGCCAAGCTTCCTGTCCGACGAACTCGCCATGGGCACGGCCGAGGCCGGCGCGGGCTCCTCACTCTTCCAGATCTTCGCGATTGTGGGCGGCCTGGGCGTCCCGCTCCTGGCCCGTTTCACCAGTACGACGACGGTTGCGGTCACCTTGAGTGCGATGTGGCTGACCGTTCCCGTTGGCTTGTTGCTGGCACCGGGCTTCTGGTGGTTGTGGTCCTCGCTGGGAGGCGTTGCCCAGGGTGGTGGAATCACGGTGATCTTCATTGCGATCATCAAGTTCGCCCGCTCGCAGGCCGCCGCAGGAAAGATGTCCGCCGTGGTCCAGGGTGTTGGCTACTGTTTTGCTGCCCTGGCGCCCACCGTTGTCGGATACGTGCACAGTGTTACCGACGGCTGGACGGGTCCGCTCTTCGTGATCCTCGGATCGGTGCTCGCGTTCTGCGTGTGCACGACGTTGTCCGTGCGCTGGGTGGCCCGGCAGCGCTAAGGGGCCGGGCCGGGCCGCGGGGCCGGCTGGGCCCCTCCAGCGGCTGATTCGGGGGTTCGCTGCACAGGATGCCGTGCGCACGGCATGGTGTGCAGCGAACCATCGAATCCGGAGGGCCTTGAGCATGGAAAAGCCCCGTTGCTGGGCTGCCTCCCCGACCATCGGGGTCACTTGTTGCGAAGAGTGCAGGCAGCCCAGCGTCGGGGCTTGGCGTGTCGACGACCAGTACAGTGCAGCTAGGCGGCGACGAGTTCCTCTTCCGTGGCCTCTTCACGGGCCTCGGTGAGGAAACGGGCGTAGGCGGGGATGGTCAGGAAGGTGGGGAATTCCTCAGCCAGGGTGACTTCCTCGAAGATGGCGCGGGCATCTGCAAAGCGATCCCCATCGAAGCGTTCCAGGCGGGCGAATTCCTCGTCCAACATGTCCTCTACCCATTCACGGCTGATGATGTCGCCCTGGTCAGTGATGGCGTGGGAGTGGATCCACTGCCACAGCTGGGACCGCGAAATTTCGGCGGTGGCGGCGTCCTCCATGAGGTTGTGGATGGCGACAGCGCCGTTGCCCCGCAGCCAGGACTCGATGTAGCGGATGCCTACCTCGATGTTCAGGCGTACCCCGGCCTCCGTGATGGTGCCCTCGGTGGTGGAGATGTCGATCAGCGCACGGTCATCCGGGGTGACGTCCTCGCGGGAACGGTCCAGCTGGTTGGGGCGGTCTCCGAGAACTGAGTCGAACACTTCGCGGCACACCGGCACCAGGTCCGGGTGGGCAACCCAGGAGCCGTCGAAACCGTCGTTGGCTTCACGGGTCTTGTCCGCACGGACCTTCTCGAACGAGGCGGTGTTGGCGGCCTCGTCCTTGCGGTTGGGAACAGCGGCAGCCATGCCACCGATCGCCATGGCACCGCGGCGGTGGCAGGCCCGGACCAGTTGCTCGGTGTAGGCCCGCATGAACGGCTGGGTCATGGTCACCTGGCCGCGGTCCGGGAGCACGAAACGCGGTCCGCGGGTCCGGAAGTTCTTGATCAGGGAGAAAATGTAGTCCCAGCGGCCGGCGTTCAAACCAGCTGCGTGGTCCCGCAGTTCGTAGAGGATCTCTTCCATCTCGAACGCTGCCGTGATGGTCTCGATCAACACCGTGGCGCGGATGGTGCCCTGCGGGATGCCGAGCAGATCCTGGGCCAGGACAAAGATGTCGTTCCACAGCCGTGCCTCGAGGTGGTTCTCGATCTTGGGCAGGTAGAAGTATGGGCCTTTGCCCTGCGCCAGCAAGCGGCGGGCGTTGTGGAAGAAGAACAGTCCGAAGTCCACGATTCCGCCGGCGATGGGTTTGCCGTCAATCAGCATGTGCTTCTCCGGCAGGTGCCAGCCACGGGGACGGACCACGATGGTGGGCAGATCCTCGGCCGCCTTGAGCTTGTATTCCTTGCCCTCGGGAGAGGTGAAATCGATCCGGCGCTCCAACGCGTCGGTCAGGTTCAGCTGGCCCTGGATGACGTTGCGCCACGTCGGCGTGGACGAGTCCTCCATGTCGGCCAGCCACACCTTCGCACCGGAGTTCAGCGCGTTGATGGTCATCTTCTTGTCCACCGGACCTGTGATCTCAACACGGCGGTCCTCCAGTCCCGGTGCCGGGGGAGCGACCCGCCAGGACGGATCATTCCGGATACCCTCAGTTTCCGGGCGGAACCGCGGATCCTGACCGGCGGCGATCTGCCCACGGCGGGCATGCCGTGCCTGCATCAGCTCCTGACGACGATCCGCCGTAGCCCTGTGCAACTTGCCAATGAACTCAAGGGCATCCGGCGTCAAAACCTCGTTCTGCCGGCAAATGGGCTGCGCGGTGATAGTGATGCCATTGATAGTGAAGTTGTCAGTGAAGCTGTTCATTTCAATCTCTCCTATGAGAAGCAAATGTTCGACGGCGGCACTTGCATGAGCGGGCCAGGTTGGAGGGGGAAACCCTCCGCGTGCTATTCCCCATCCCGGCCGCATGGCCTCGCGGGGCTCGGCCGGCGGCCGGGACAGGGCCCCTTTTACGCACGCTTCCGGGTTCCCCCGCCAAGCCGGTGCGTTCACGCTCGGGCGACAATCGCCGTCGTGCCTTCCGGTGAGCGCAGCGAACAGCTCACCTTTGGGCGTTTGGTTTAGTGGAATTGGCCCTCTTCGGTCGATCCGACCAGTGCGAGGGTGGATGCGTTCGGGTTGAGCGCGGTTGCGATGTCGTCGAAGTAGCCGGTGCCGACTTCGCGCTGGTGCTTGGTGGCGGTGTAGCCGCGGGACTCGGAGGCGAATTCCTTCTCCTGGAGCTCGACGTAGGCGCTCATGCCTTCACGGGCGTAACCGTGGGCGAGGTCGAACATCGAGTAGTTCAGGGCGTGGAAGCCGGCCAAAGTGATGAACTGGAACGTGAAGCCCATGGCACCGAGTTCGCGCTGGAACTTGGCGATCGTGGTGTCGTCCAGGTGCTTGCGCCAGTTGAAGGACGGGGAGCAGTTGTAGGAGAGCATCTGGTCCGGGAACTCGGCCTTGACCGATTCGGCGAACTTGCGGGCCAGCTCCAGGTCCGGGGTGCCGGTCTCCATCCAGATGAGGTCGGAGTACGGTGCGTAGGCCTTGGCGCGGGCGATGCAGGGTTCGATGCCGTTGCGGACTTTGTAGAAGCCCTCCGCGGTACGTTCACCGGTGATGAATTCCTGGTCCCGCTCGTCGACGTCGGAGGTGATCAGGGTTGCTGCTTCGGCGTCGGTGCGGGCGATGACCACCGTCGGGGTACCGGCGACGTCGGCTGCCAGGCGGGCTGCGTTCAGGGTCCGGATGTGCTGCTGGGTGGGGATCAGCACCTTGCCGCCCAGGTGGCCGCACTTCTTTTCCGAAGCGAGCTGGTCTTCCCAGTGAACGCCCGAGGCACCTGCGGTAATCATGGATTTCATGAGCTCGTAGGCGTTCAGCGGGCCACCAAAGCCTGCTTCGGCGTCGGCGACGATCGGGACCAGCCAGTCTTCGACGGTCTTGACGCCTTCGGCATACTCGATCTGGTCCGCACGGAGCAGCGCGTTGTTGATGCGGCGGACAACCTGCGGCACCGAGTTGGCCGGGTACAGGGACTGGTCCGGGTAGGTCTGGCCCGACAGGTTGGCGTCGGCGGCCACCTGCCAGCCGGAGAGGTAGATGGCGCGGAGGCCGGCCTTGACCTGCTGCACAGCCTGGTTACCGGTCAGTGCGCCCAGGGCGTTGGTGTAGCCGCCGGTGGGAGCTTCCTCGGTGAGCTGCTTCCAAAGCTTCTCGGAACCGCGACGGGCCAAGGTGTGCTCTTCGGAGACGCGGCCACGGAGGCGGACGACGTCGGAAGCCGAGTAATCACGGGTGACGCCTTCCCACCGCGGGTTGGCGGACCATTCGAGTTCCAGCGCTGCTGCCTGCTCGCTTGCTGTCTCCTGTGCGGAGTGCTGTTCTGCTGGTTCAAACGATGCGGTCATTGCATGTCTCCTAATAATCCAAGCGGGGCTCCCCGGGCCGGCCTCCGCTGCACCTTTGCTGCATCGGCCGGCTTACCCGGGTCTGTATTTCTTTTTCGTAAGACTTACTTTTCTGCACTTCCAAGAGGGTTGCTAGAGGAAAACTATGGAAAGAAATGCACTTCTTCGCGTATTCTCAAGAAATGTCGCCTGTGAGCTGGAATCGCGAAGTCGCGTCGCCGTCGTTGTCCCCTGCGTCCCCCGAACTGGACGTCATCAGCCTTGGCCGCCGCGTGCGCCATCTGCGCAAGCAGGCGGGACTGACGCTCGATGACCTGAGTGCCGCCGTCGGGACCGCGCCAAGCCAGCTGAGCCTGATCGAAAACGGCAAGCGCGAACCCAAACTGGGGTTGCTTCAGCAGCTCGCTGCGTCCCTCAACGTGAGCATCGACCAGTTGCTCGGGGCGGAGCCGCCGAGCCGTCGCGCGGCCCTGGAAATCGAGCTGGAACGGTACCAGCGCGGACCGCTCTACGAGTCGCTGAACCTGCCGAAAATCCGCATCAGCTCGCGGCTTCCGCTGGATGTTCTGGAGTCGCAGGTGGGGCTGCTTCAGGAACTCGAACGCAAACTTAACGAGCAAGTCGCGACGCCGGAAGAGGCCCGCCGCGCGAACGGCGAGTTGCGTGCCATGATGCGTGAGCGCGGTAACTATTTCCCCGAGTATGAAGCCGAGGCACAGAAGGTCCTCAAAGGGGTCGGGTACACCACCGGTCCGCTCAGCCAGCACGTCATTGCTGACATCGCCGAGAACCTTGGTTTCTCCCTCCATCACGTGGGCGATCTGCCGCACTCGACGCGGTCCGTGACGGATTTGAAGAACCGCAGAATTTATCTGACGCAGAACCAGCGCCAGGATCACGACCCCCGCTCAGTCCTGCTTCAGGCGCTCGGTCACTATGTCTTGGGGCATGAAACTCCGCGGAATTATGGGGACTTCCTGGCGCAGCGGGTGGCCACCAACTACTTCGCTGCGGCATTGCTGCTGCCGGAGCAGGCCACGGTGGAGTTCCTCCAAAAGGCCAAGGCCGCCAAGGAAATCGCTGTGGAGGACATCCGCGACGCCTTCGCTGTGTCCTACGAGACCGCCGCGCACCGGTTCACGAACCTGGCCACCAAGCACCTGGGCATCACCACGCACTTTCAGAAAACCCACCAGTCGGGCATCATCTACAAGGCCTACGAGAACGATGGCGTGACCTTCCCGCAGGACCACACCGGGGCGATCGAGGGCCAACCGTCGTGCAAAGCGTGGACATCCCGGGCCGTTTTCGATGTGCCGGACAAGTTCAGCGCCTACAGCCAGTACACGGATACGCCGTCGGGCACGTACTGGTGCACGGCCCGGACGGAGCGCTCGGCAGCCGGTGAATTTTCTTTGAGCATCGGGGTGCCCTACCAGCACGTGAAGTGGTTCCGCGGCCGGGAAACGACTGCCCGTGCCACATCCAACTGCCCGGACCCGAACTGCTGCAAGAGGCCCCCGGCTTCTTTGGCGAACGAGTGGGCCGGCAACGCATGGCCTTCCGCCCGGGCCCACTCGCACCTGCTTGCCGCCATGCCTCCGGGCGCGTTCCCGGGCGTGGACGAGACCGAGGTGTACTCCTTCCTGGCGGCGCACTCCGAGCGCTGACGGTCATTCTGTCAGCGCGGAAACCTGCTATCTGCATGGAACACTCTGCTATTCGATACGCAATATGGCGGCCCCAACAACGTTGGGGCAAGCGAGAGATTCCGAGGTCCCATGTTCACATAGCGTGCCCGGTAAGGGATAGGAATAGCGCACACTGCTCTCATGGCATTTCAGTACTACCGGAGGCCGTGGAACGAGTCTCGAGCTGACCAGTGTTCCTCTTGGGGCGCCGTTACTTATCACTTCGAAGTGGGTGATGAAGGCTGTCCGAGTCGCCACATCGAGGTTTACGATTCTGGCGCGACTCTTCGTTATGGTCCTGGGCATGAAGAGGACGATTTTGGTCTTCTGGCGGAGGGCCCAATGGATCCGCGAGAAGAGTGGCGGCCAGGGGCAATTACCCAGGCAGAGTTCGGACGGCTGTGACATAATCCGCCCTAGTCACTACCTGTGTCTGCTGAGGGATCCCTATCCGGACACCGCGCTTCTAGGTGCTCCGTGGGCCAAGGGGTCAGTCCTGGCTGGCGTACTGCAATCGCGGAGTCTTTACGAATCGATGATCTCGACCAAATTGGTCGCGGATACTTCAAAGCGGTATTCCGCAGAGTCGACGTCCCTGACAATTACGATGTGGCCATCAAAGGATGCCTCCTCAACTACTTCTCTGAAGTGAGCCTGGCCTCTTTCCCCATCCGGCCCAATCAGCCACATGGAGG
The DNA here is from genome assembly GCF_040560085.1 of Paenarthrobacter sp. CC6. Taxonomy (NCBI): domain Bacteria; kingdom Bacillati; phylum Actinomycetota; class Actinomycetes; order Micrococcales; family Micrococcaceae; genus Paenarthrobacter; species Paenarthrobacter sp. CC6. Next base: position 81,705 of record NZ_JARDAN010000010.1, read on the forward strand.
TTTCGCACACTAGTAACCAACATGGGCCAGCAACGAAAACCACCAGGAGGTCTTCCTCATCAAAGGGGATAACTTTCGGGTCCGCATCCTTATGTGAAGGCAGAGCGATTATGCTTCTTGCCGACCATACATAGGCAATCTCACCGCTGATGCCGAAAGATACATCTCGCCAGCCCGGCACCACGAAGTCCCAACCTTGGGCCCCGCTCAAAGTGATGGTCAGTTCCGTCCGCCGAATATCAGATGTCGGTGTCTGGACGATTGAGAACACCCTGTCGTTCGCCACGAATCTGGAGATCATTGGTTTCATTTTCGCTCTGTCCTTTAGCCGATCGGCTTGCGGGCTAAAAGTCAGCGCTTCCGAGGGACGTTGGCTCGAACGTCGGCGGCTTGAACTTCATCGAGCACCCATCGTTGGTACTTCGGGTGGTCTGGGTATTTTTTACGAAGGTAGTCCCGGACGACCTTCCCTGGTCGCTGTTCGTCGGTATAGCCGAGTTCCCGAGCGAGTTCGGTAGGGTGGTAGGTAGTCACAACTCTGAGTTTAGACGCGACCTGCCCGCCGCCCGTAAGCGGACGCCGGTGCACCATTCGGAACTGCTGCATGTCACTGTCTCGGCGTTACGACGGCGCTATTCTCTTCGTCGTAGTCTGCAAGTGATAGGACATAGCCGTAGAGATAGTCGGCCTCGACGTCGTCAAAGGCACTCATTTGCGAAAACGTATTCACTGTCTGGCCTGGGCCGGTGTTGGCGGGGCTTTCGTCATGTGCAGTATCGCGCACCCATGAACCGGATGTGTCGGCTACCGGCTGCAGGGTTGCCTCGCCAGTCACGGGTACGAGGCCTTCGCGTGCCCGGGTCTGACGACAGCGCACGCTGCAAAGCTCGGCTACCTTGCCCGATACCCGACGCGAAGGCAGGTCCACCGCATCGCCATACGAATCGAACTGCCAGTCGATGACCAGACGATGACCGAACAATCGAGAAACCCAATCCCGGTCGGCCGGATACACTGTCCAATCCACCGTGTCACCCACCCTAATGAACAGGTGATCTTCCGCAATTTGCCAGTCCGTAAGCCATACAAACATGTGACCATCGTCGCAGACCTTGGTGAGGTTTTTCGTGTCCGCTAAAGGATCCTTCACCGGGGCGGCGCTAAGGGTAGTGTTGCCTTCAGGGAGCCACTGCAGACATTCGCTAGGGGCGATAATCAGACAGTGATCCAAATAGAATTTTGGCCGGACTATGGCCCAGGCCCACTGTGGGAGCAAGGAAAACCTGTGGATCTGCGATCTCTGGGGCTCCCTCGCGAGCTCTCCGAGCAGCTCATGTCTTGGAATTCTCAGTTCGAAGAAGACAAAGTCCCACTTTCGGGCCCAGGCGACGCTGGCTGGGTTGCGGAGGGAGTACGCCTTCTGCGCCAGGTTCGCCTTCTGCTGGGAACTGGCTACAACGTCGTAGTCACTGAGCCTTGGTGGGGAGAGGCTCCAATCTGAGATTGCGTTCAGTGCTCGCACAATTCAGGGCATGCAACGATCACGGAACGACGGCCTCTGCTCCCGGTCCCGGCTGTCCGATCAAAGATGGGCTTACGCAACGGTCCCAAGTTGCGCGGCAGTGCGCTCGACGGTGCCGGCTCTACTGGCTAACGGCGCGTCGGTCACTTCGGCACGAATCTACTCGATAGCTTGGACCGCCATCAGATGCGTTTGAGTTCGGATCGGGGAAAGGCGTTCCATCGAAGCGGCAATCGACCCAGCCGGATGTAGCGATTTCCGCAACCAGTTTGGAGTGCGATATTGAAAAGCGATGAGCTTCTAGCAGCTGCTGAAGCGACATCAATTGCGGAAGGCATAGATGAATGGCATAGCTTGATGAAGGTGCTGCTTAAGCATCTGTCAGTTCTGCCCATTCCGTCGGAGATCCAGTCCTCTCTGGAGACTGCTGAAGCTTATTGGAGCGGTGACCGCCCCCTCAACACCGAGGATTTAGAGTCAGCAAAGTCAAGAACTTGGGATTACGTACACTCATTCCCGGGGAGGACCGATCTAGAGACCCAGGAAGGTAGGACGGCCCGCGCCCTTTTATGTGTCACCGAACCAGACGGAGACGTCGAAATGCGGTCAATGACGGCTGACTGGTTCGCGGCAATGATTTGGAACGAGTCCTGACCTCGAATGACGTCCGGTAAAGGATCCCTTGCGGCGCGGCACAGCCAGCCGAGATGAATTTTTCTCAGGCTAGATCTTCCAATGTTGAAAGAACCAAACGACGAACGTACAGCAACTCTTCCGCCCGGTCTTCGCCGAGGTACTCCTCGATAAGAACGCCTTCCAACGCCTGAGCGGTAGAGATGGACCCGTCGCCGCTTAAGAACCTATCGGCTGCTTGCTGGAGCCTTTTTGAAACACTCATGACACCGTAAAGGTACCAAGGCGTTGGGTCATCTGATGCAGCCCGCAAGGCGGTCGGCATACGGGCACCCTGAAGACCCTGTTGTCGATGATTGGGCAAGATCCGGTCGATGATCTTCCCGCCACAGAACGCATGGACTTGCTCGGCAGTCTGCTGGACTTCTAACCCCGTAAGCAGAAATACGCCATCCCGAGTACGCCCCGGTAGCCTTCTTCATATGCAGCGCGCTGTTCCTCATGTCTCGCGCGGACGTGCTCTGCCGCGGGGTGGTCGGCATCATGTGCTTCCAGCCAGCGGGTGAACCTGTCGCGATACCCGGCCTCAAAGACGTCCCACTCCTGAACGCTTGCCTGGTCGTGGTCCACTATCTCGAAACCAGCAGCGCTAATCTGATCGCGTAGCGCATGTTCTGTCAGGTACTCGTCATCACGCCCAGCGAGTGGTGCGGTGGCGGCGGGATGAGGTGCTGCTGACCAGATTGCCTCGCCATAGACGAGCCTTCCGCCGGGCAGCACCAAAGCCCGAAGGGCCCGCAGGGCTGCGGCGTAGTCAAGCGGCTGCGCGTTCTCTACCGGCGGTCCCCAGATCTGGCTCGCACCGATGCAGATGACCGCGTCTGCGGGGCGATCCTGGGCTTCCAGCCCGGGCACTGAATCAAAAGTCACTCTCTCAAGCAGTGCACGAGCCAAGGCTTGTTGCCTGGCCCGGTTGATGAACACGGAAGCACTGTCCACTCCGCGTCCACGAGCCTGCGGGGCCGAGTCCAAGACCCGAAGGAGCAGTTCACCCCATCCGCACCCCATGTCCAGAACCTCAGCCGGCGCCGGGTCGGTCAGGAACGCCACAAGGTGTGCAGCACGTTCTTCAGAGAGCGGGGTAAGCCAGGTCAGGGACTCGTACAGGGGCGGCAGTTCAAGCGAAGTACTGTCGGTCACTCAATGATGTTCTCACGACTCACCGAAGCGACTGCTTGTCTACTCGCACTGCACTCCAGTTGGCTGCGGGGGGCGAGGAATCCAGGGAGAAGCCTCCCTCTGTCGCTGTACATTGACGTCAACAACCCCCAGAGCAGCTACCCGTGGAGAAGCCGGATAGACTCCACTTATGGCCACTACAAGCGAGTCACTGTTGATGAGGCAAAGCCGCCGGCAGAGAGCACTGGCGCTCGTATTCGGCCTGTCGATGGTGGGTTTGTTGGCCTCGATTTTCCTGACGGGTGGTAGCCCGCTCTTCCCGGGGATGACGGGACCGCTGCTGGTTCTGGTCTGCTTCCTCGCCGCCGCAGGTAGCGTCGTCGGATTGGCCATCACCAGGTCGAGGCGAGCTGCCGAGGAAGCCGTTCACGGCAACTAAGGGCCGAGCCTCAGCGGACCAAGCGGCCCACCAGCTCGGCCGCCGCACCCACAACCTCGTCCGCCTCGCGCTTGGTGGCACTCAACGCCACTTCCTGCCCCGAAACAGTCACGATGTCCGTGATCACCGCTACCGTCAATCGACCGAGGGTGTCGTCGCTGGCGCCAAGCAGGACCGAGTTCTGCCGGACCCATTCGCGTCCGCGCTCGCGCCGCAAAACCTCGAAGCCCGGGGGAGTGTCGCCCTCAATGAACACCCTCTCCAGTTCCCGGTGCTTCCAGGTGTAGTCGAAGTAGCTGCGGCTGCCCACGTTGAACAGTGCCAGCGGGTCTGTCTCGCCTGCCTTGCGTGCCTTGGCCACTGCGGAAGCCACCAGTCGCTCATGTTCATTCTGGTAGTCGTTCCACAGGGCAAGGAACAGCTCGGTCTTGCCGCCGAAGTGGTGGTAGAGGCTGCCTACGCTCGATCCTGCGCGGGAAACAATGTCCGAGATGCTGGCATTGGTGAATCCATGTTCCACGAATACCCCGGCCGCCGCGTCCAGCAAGGTGCGCTGCGTAGCCGCTGTCCGGGTCCATTGCCAGGAGCCCGCGTTGCTGGCAACTTCGGAGGTCTTGCGGACCATGGTGGGGCTCCTCCCTCAGTCAGAACGAAGACCGGTGTGTCTACTGCCTATTTTCTGGAATCCTACCCCCGGAATAATCCACATAGCGAACAGCGAACCTTGACGGACCAGTGAGTGAAAGGAAATAATTCTGGAAGTCTGTTCTAGAAATACATATTGCGGCATGTATCCGAATGCTGCGATTTTTGACGTCGGACGCCCCGAAACCCGGGTGCCGTTTTCACCGTCGGGCTGCAACTGGTTGAATCGCTATATAGCGCCAACTGGTCGCAGCCAACCAAGCCAGAGAGGAACGCGGCCTGATGTCCGTTTCAAGCAAGTCGTCCGGGATCACGTCGAACAGGTGGTTCAAGCCCGTCGTCGTCACCGCAGGAGCTTTGGTGGTGGCACTGATCCTCGTGCTCGTTGCGCAATGGCTTCGGACCCTTCAGCCGGTCCAGCAGTTCCTGACGGACTACCCCGGCCATTCCGCAATCCCCGACGGCACGCCCACGGGGTTCCCGGCCTGGCTTGGCTGGCAGCACTTCCTCAATATGTTCTTCATCGTTTTGATCATCCGTTCTGGCTGGCAGGTGCGCACCACCACTCGCCCGCCGGCGTACTGGACCCGGAACAACAAGGGCCTCATCAAGACAAAGAACCCACCCGCCAAAATCAGTCTGGACCTTTGGTTCCACCTGACGCTGGACGCCCTCTGGGTTTTGAACGGCATCATCTTCATCGTGCTCCTCTTCGCCACCGGCCAATGGTTGAGGATTGTTCCCACCAACTGGGACGTCTTCCCGAACGCCGTCTCGGCCGGCCTGCAGTACGCCTCCCTGAACTGGCCGGTGGAAAACGGCTGGAACAACTACAACAGCCTCCAGCTGCTGACGTACTTCATCACCGTCTTTATCGCCGCCCCGCTGGCCATCATTACGGGCATCCGGATGTCTGGGGCATGGCCCAAGAAAGCCGCGATCAACAAGTTCTACCCGATCGAACTGGCCCGCAAGATCCACTTCCCGGTGATGATCTACTTCGTAGCCTTCGTCATCGTCCACGTAACCCTGGTGCTGGCCACCGGTGCGTTGAACAACCTCAACCACATGTACGCCTCGAACAACGATTACAGCTGGTGGGGATTCGCCATCTTCGCAGCATCGATCGTGTTCACGGCGGCCGCTTGGTTCCTTGCCAGGCCACTGTTCCTGCGACCTATTGCCTCGCTCATGGGCAAAGTCTCGCGCTAAGCGCCTGCAAAAGAAGAGCCGCCCCGGAAGGCTTTCCAGGGCGGCTCTTTCGCGCGCAGGCGCTTGGCTTTCGTACGCAGGCGCTAGCCTCTCGCACGCAGGAGGCGCTAGCTCAGCGCGCCACCCTGCCACAGGGCATCAAACGGCGCCCCCGAGGCCACGCGGTTCTTGATACCCGCCGTCACGAAAGCTTTGGCCGTGCGGGCTGCTTCCACCGGGGTTGCGCCCTTTGCCAACTCCGCGGTCACAGCAGCGGCAAGCGAGCAACCGGCGCCCGACACGGCAACCTCGCCCACCTTCGGGGCCCGCAGGACTTCCAGCGTGTCGCCGTCGTAGTAGACGTCGACGGCGTCCGGGCCTTCCAGCCGCACCCCGCCTTTGGCGAGGACTGCCGCGCCGCTGATTTCGTGGATGCGGATGGCAGCAGCCTTCAGCGATTCTTCGTCCGTGATGGTGAGCCCGGACAGCGACTCGGCTTCAAAATGGTTCGGCGTCACGAAGGTAGCCAGCGGCAGGATTTGTGCCTTCAAAGCCTGGTCGGTGTCCAGCGCGTGGCCCGGTTCCTGGCCCTTGCAGATCAACACCGGATCCAGCACCACGTGCTTGAACGAGCCGTCCGTCAAAGCCTTCTCCACCGTGCTGATGGTTGCCGGGCTTCCAAGCATGCCGATCTTCACGGTATCCAGAACCGACGGTGCGCCGGAAGCGGCGCCGTATGCCGCCGTCGTGGCTTCCAGTTGGTCCGCGATGACCTGCTGGTCCACCGGCACGAAGCGGTGGTTCCAGTTGTCCTGCGGGTTGAAGGAAACGATGCACGTGAGGTTCGCGATGCCGAACACTCCGAGTTCCTGGAAGGTCTTGAGGTCGGCCTGGGCGCCGGCGCCACCGGTCGCTTCGGAGCCGGCGATGGTCAGGGCAATGGCAGGGGCAACGGCAGAAGTCATGACTTCATTTTGGCAGTTGCTCCGGTTTGACTCCTAAACGGGGCTAGCCGTGCAACGCCCGGTAAGCGGCCTCAGCGGCTGGATGCAGCGGCACTCCGGCAGTGTTGATCAGCGTTTCGGGACTGAGGAACTGGACCCCTGCGCTGGACTTGGGAACCAGGTCCTGGGCCTGCTCCACCAGGAGTTCGACGGTCTGCCGGACAACGTGGTCGGCAAGATCGCTCCGGCACAGGAGAAGGTTGGCGACCCCCACCGTCCAGACGGCGGGCGCGTCCCCGTAACTGTTGGCGGGGATGAGGACCCGGTCGTAGAAGAAGCCTGACTGTGCTCGCGTTGCCGGAATCAGTTCGGAGAGATCAAGAAGCCGCACGCGAAGGTCCTGCGCAGCCGCGGCGATCGGCGCCGTCGGGACCCCTCCGGACTGGATCATGACGTCGATCGAACCACCGGCAAGGGCCGCGATCGCCTGGTTCAAGCCAAGGTTGACCTGTTTCAAGGACCGGTCCGGCGTGGCGGACTGCGGTGCCAGCCCCGCTGCGGCGATGATCCTTCCGGCGGTGAGGGTGGTCCCCGAACCGACTTCGCCCACCCCCGCGGTCTTGCCGGCGAGATCCGCGAAAGACCGGATCGAACTGTCCTCCCGCACAATGCAGTGCACGTAGTTCTGATAGACCTTCCCCAAAGCCCTCAGGCGTCCTTCGCTGTGGCTGTTCGCGGCGGGTTGGGCTGCCGCATCGGCGAGGGCGACGGCGAAGGTCGCCTCGCCGGACAGCACCCGTTGGATGTTCTCAAGGCTCCCGCCGGTGGTCAGTGCCCGCGCCTTGTCGGCGATCCGTTCCCGTTGCAGCAGGTCCGCCAGGAGGGTGGCGAACTCAAGGTAGAAGCCGCCCGATTCGCCACCGGCCACCGTGAGTTCCTGCGGCCGTTCCTCCGCGGAGCAGCCAGCCGTTGACGCCAGCAGGCCGAACGACACAGCTGCCCTCATGGCATTCCTTCGCGTCAATGTGCGGCTTTCAGGCATCGGAACCGCCCTGCGGGTGCACAAACTCGAGGCGCGCCGTCAACCCGTGCGGCACGCGGGCTTCCAGCACCAACCTTGCTCCGTTTGCTTCGGCCAACCGTTCCACAATGGTCATGCCCAGGCCATTGCCCGGGATCTTGCTGTGCTGCGGCGCCCGCCAGAACCGGGTGGTTGACGCGGCGAGCTGATCGGCGGGGAGGCCGGGACCGTCGTCGGAAACCACGACGGCGGTGCCACCCGGGGTGGGTTCGGTCGCCACCGTGATGTGGGAACCTGGGGCGTATTTGACGGCATTGGCCAGAAGCTCGCCCACCATATGCGCGAGTTCTTCCGGATTGCAGGCGATGGTGATCGGCCGGCCCGGCTCGAGAAGCGTGATCGTGGCACCTGCCTGAAGTGCAGAGGGCGTGGCCCGTTCCGCCTCACCTTGCAGGACAGGAAACGGGTCGATGACCGTCAGGCGCTGGTGTCCCGTTCCCTGGTCCGCGCGGGCAGCCCCGGCAGAGGCGCGATGTTCCGCAGTGGCCAGCTTCAGCACGCCGTCGAGCATTTCCTCCACGCGCTCAAGTTCAGCGACGACGCCCGAAGCGGCGGCCTTTTCCGGTTCCGATCGCAAGGCGAGCTGCAGCAGATCGATCCGCAACCGCAACGCCCCCACCGGATTGCGGAGCTGGTGCGAGGTGTCGGCGATGAGCCGCCGCTGCGACTCCATGCTCTCGCTCACGGCCTGGGCCATGGTGGTGAAGGAGCGGCTGAGTTCGCGCAGCTCAGGCGGCCCGGCTTCAGGCAGTTGGGTGGTCGCGCCGGTGGTTTCGAGCTCGTGGACGGCCTTGCTAAGGCGCTGGACCGGGCGCAAAACCCAGCCGGTGATACGGGCAGCGGCCAGCAGGAGCAGCGCGCCAAGCGCCACGGCGGCAACGACGACGACGAGCCACCGCTCCCGTAGCTTCTGCCGGGCGGCGTCGAGGTTTACCTCCATGACAACTTCACCGAGAACCTGGCTTGCCGTGCCGAAGGACCTTGAGATGATCTCGTTGCCCGTCCCGAAGGCGCGGATTGGACTGAGCGTTGTGTCGCTCAGGTTCAGGCTTGCCCTGCCGAGCGCGTCCATGACCGCCGGTTGATCGTCGCGAAGGCCGCCGGAATGGATGCTCTGGCCTTGCATGTGGATCAGTATTCCTTCGCCGTAAAGCTCGGCGTAGCGGTCCATTTCACGCTGCAGCTGAGTGGTGTTGTTGTCCTCCAGGGCGTCACTGGCCAGCTGGGCGAAGCGGTTGAGGGCAGCGACCCTGTTGATCTGCAGCTCCTGCGTGAGCTCCCGGCTGGCCGACGTCAGGATCACGCTGGACACCGTCACCACAATCACCACCACCAGCAGGCTGAGGATGCCCAGGACCCGGAGTTTCACGGCTGCTCGACGCGGTAGCCGACGCCCCGGACATTGATGATGAAGCCGGGCAGCTGGAGCTTGGACCTGAGACCGGTCAGGTGCACATCCAACGACCGGGAGTGCGCAAGAAACGCGTCGCCCCAGAGCGCGTCCAGGATTTGTTCCCGGGTGACCACCGAGCCCGCATGCCTGACCAGCAGGCCCAGGAGGTCGAACTCCGTGGCGGTGAGGGCCAGTTGCTTGCCGCCGACCGATGCCACACGGCGGTCGAGGTCCACCTCCAGCTCACCGAGGGCGATAGTGTGTGGTGCTGCCTGGCCGCCGCGGTTGGTCCGGCGCGTCACCGCCTCGATCCTGGCCAGCAATTCCACGAGTTTCACGGGCTTCACCAGATAATCGTCGGCGCCCGAGCGAAGGCCAAGGACCACGCTCCGCTCGTCATCGCGGGCCGTCAGGATCAGGATGGGGATCTGCGTGACCTGGCGGAGTTTCCTGAGGACGTCCAGGCCATCAAGGTCCGGCAAGCCCAGATCGAGCAGGATGACCTCGTGCTGACGGTGGGCCAGGAGCGCGTCCTCGCCGCGGGAAACCCGGGTGTGCTTGTGCCCGGCAGAGGCGACGGCGGCGCTCAAGGCTGAGGCCATGGCGTCGTCATCCTCGACGATGAGCACATGCACGGTGTAGTCCTTCGGGGTTCGCTGAGCGGGGATCGCTGGTGGGTTCGTTGGTCGGGTTCGTTGGTTGGGTTCGCTGGTTGGGTTCGCTGGTTGGGTTCGCTACTAGAGCTTAACGTTGTGAGGCCCGCTCTGCGCCCTTCGGAGTATCCAAAGAGTGCAGAGCGGGCCCCAAGAGGCAGCCAAGTCAGGCGTTGACGCGATCCTTCTTGTCGCCGTCGTCGTCTGCAGCGGCCCGGGCCTTGAACGCGTGGCCCTGCTCCGCATCCAAGTGCGTCGGCTTCTTGTTCTTCAGCGCGAAGATGTACACCAGCAGCGAGATGAAGATGGCCGCCGTGACGTAGGTGAAGAACAGGTCCACCTGGTCCGACTTCTGCAAAGCTGCACCAATCAGCGGAACCGTACCGCCGAACAGCGAGTTGGCGATCGCGTAGCCGAGGCCCACACCGAGCGCACGGATGGATGCCGGGAAGAGTTCGGCCTTCACCAAGGCATTGATGGACGTGTAGCCACCCACCATCAACAGGCCGCCGAACATCAGCAGGAATGCCACGAACGGATCCTTGGTCCCGGCCAGCGCCGAGAGCAAAGGCCACGTGAACAGAACGCCCGTCACACCGAACCAGATCAGCAGCGGCTTCCGGCCGATCTTGTCCGAAAGCATGCCGTAGACGGGCTGGAGCAGCATGAAGATGAACAGCGCCCAGAAGTTGATCACGGAGGTGTCCGTCTTGGCTATACCGGACGTATCGTTCATGAACTTCAGGATGAAGTTGGTGTAGGTGTAGAAGGCAACCGTGCCGCCGAGCGTGATGCCGATGCAGATCAGCAGCGGCTTCCAATGCTTGGTGAACAGGAGCTTCATGGTGCCCGGCTGGGCTTCGCCTTCAACCTTGATGTGCGCAGCGCGCAGCTGATCGGCAGAGAGGGTCTCTTCCATGGAGCGTCGCAGCCAGAGCACTACCAGGGCAGCGACGCCACCAATCGCGAACGGAATCCTCCAACCCCACGCGGTCAGGTCTTCCTTGCTCATGGTGTTCTGCAGGATCACGAGCACCAGGAGTGCCAGCATCTGGCCGCCAATCAGCGTCACGTACTGGAAGCTGGAGAAGAAGCCGCGGCGTTTGGCCGTAGCAGCCTCGGACATGTAGGTGGCGCTGGTTCCGTACTCGCCGCCCACCGAGAAGCCTTGGACCATGCGGATGAAGACCAGGAGGATCATGGCCCATAGACCGATGACGTCCTGGGTCGGCATGATCGCAATGGCGAACGAGCCGGCGGACATCATGGTCACACTGAGAGTAAGCGCGGCTTTACGGCCCTTGCGGTCGGCGTAGCGACCAAAGAACCAGCTACCGATCGGGCGCATGAGGAACGACGTCGAGAACACGGCCATCGCTTCAAGGCCGGCTTGGAGATCGTCCGAGGAGTTGAAGAAGTGCGACTGGAAATACGCCGCAAAAGCGGTGTAGACGTATACGTCGAACCACTCCACGAGGTTGCCCGCGGAGCCTTTGAGGATGTTGCTCACTGCCTTGCGTGTCTGGGCGGCTTCGCTCAGAGGTGCAGCTTGTTGGGTGCTCATCAATGAACCTTCCTGGCGGCTGCGCATGCGGCAGCCGTGTCTTGCATGAGTTCGTTCTGTCCATGAAGCTCGTGCTCATGGCGTCCTTGCGCATGGCTCTTCGTCGACTAAGAAAGGCCCTCTTGGGGTGAAGAGGACGTATTCCAAACTATGGGTGATGCACGGCACAACCAACGTGGGAGGGGATTTCCTAACACTTCCTTAGGTTTCGGGGTGAGGTGGAGGGGGTCCCGTTCCGGGTACAACCGGCGCTTGCTCACATCCCTAGGGTTTGGTGGGGACGCTTGCTCACATCCATCCGTCCATGATCGGGAGGGGCCTATTGATGCGAACGAGCTTCCAGACTGCGAGCCGTCCGAAGCCAGCTGCAATGGCTATGGACATTGAAAAGAAGATCGCGCCGTTCGGGGAGAGCCCGCCGAATGGCGCGCAGACGAGCAACGGGGCGAGGAAAAAGACCGCCACGTGGATCCATTGGTTGGTGATGCGTCGCAGGACGAGGCCGAGCAGAGATCCGGCCGTAACACCGATAGCCCACACTGGAATCAGGCTGTATATGAAGAAGACGAGGGCCCAGCCCCCCGGTGACTGGACTGCAAGCAACAGGCAGAAAGTCAGATGCGCCACCGCGACGCCGACAGCGAGGCCTCCGCCTCCGATCACTACCGGGTCTTTCGATCCGTATCGCCGGCTATTCCGCGACCCAAGCGCCACCAGTCCGTACTCGGACTCGTCCGCCCAACTGTCATCGTTCATAGTTGCTCCCGGTTTGGTGAGTGAGGGTTGGGCGGATGGGGCGGTTTGGTGAGTGAGGGTTGGGCGGATGGGGCGGTTTGGTGAGTGAGGGTTGGGCGGATGGGATAGTTACGTGAGTGAGGGTTGGGCGGATGGGGTGGTTACGTGAGTGAGGGTTTGGGGCGCCCCGTGGCGATCTCGTTAAGCGCACCGGCCAACGATGGGTATTCAAATGCGAACCCCGCGTCGAGCAGTTTCCGGGGCTCCACCCACCGGCTCTTCAGCACCAGCTCGGTCTGGGTCCGAATGAGAACAGAGCCAGCCTCGAGCAGCCACGACGGCGTCGGGATGCCAAACGCAATACCAAGGCTCCGCCGAACCAGTGCCATCAGCTCCCGATTGTCCACCGGGTAGGGTGACGCTGCGTTGACCGGACCGGTCAGCTCAGGCCGCTCGTGGAGAAACAACACTGTCCGGAACAGGTCCTCCACATGGATCCAGCTGAACTTCTGCCTTCCGGGCCCCATGTGCCCACCCAAACCCAGCCGCGCAAGGTTCCGGAAAGGAGTCATGACCCCGCCGCCGGGACCCAGCACGATCGCAATCCTGAGCGGAATCTTCCGGGTCTCCGGCACAACAGCCGACGCCAACTCGTCTTCCCATGCCCGGGCAACGTCGACGGAAAACCCGCTGCCCAGTTCGCCTGAGATCTCTGACTGCGGACGGTCCTCGGCATGCCGATAAATGGTGCCGGTACTTGAGTTGATCCAGGTCCTGGGCGGCTCGTCACATGCAGCAACGGCCCGGCCCAATGCCCGTGTGGTCAAAACCCTGGAGTCCAGGATTTCCTGACGGTGGCGCTCGTCATAGCGGCAGTTCACGGATCGTCCGGCGAGGTTCACCAGCAGTTCCGTGCCGTCCAGCGCCTTGGTGATGGCGCCGTCGTCGTTCCATTGCGCGTCAGACGAAGGGCCGCGTCCAACCGTCCGCACCTGCCATCCGTCATCAGCAAACCGCCGTCGGAAGTAGCTGCCGATGAAGCCGCTCGCGCCCGCGATCACCACGGTCCGGGTCATCACGAGTCCTCCTTCACGCTGCGGACGAGTCCCAGGACGTCGTCAAACACCTTGCTCACTCCGGGAATTTTCGCGAGCGACAATCCACGAGCCACCAGCGGTGCCGCACCGTCGATCAGTTTTCGCGTGCGGCGTTGGCCCGCGGATTTGTCGTAAACCCAGAACAACGCGACGCCCATGTATGCCAGCCACAGCAATTCGGGCAGATCGGCGCGCAGTTTCTTAGCGACCGCGGGGGAGGAACCCTCGACGGCGGAACGGAAGATCGCGAGCGAAGCGTCGCGGGCGGCGGTGGACGCCTCGCCGAACGGGTTGACAGGGGACGTCGGCCGGATGGCCGTTGAGATGAAGTCGGAACCGAATTGGTGATACGGCGCCATGACATCAATTCCGGTGTGGAGGACCGCCTTGAGCCGGCCCGCGAGGTCTTGGACATTTTCGAGTGCCTGCGCTGCGGCAACTGCATGCTCATCCTGTACCTGGATGTATAGCTCTTGGACCAGTTCATCCTTTGACGCGAAGTAGTAGTACGCATTGCCGACCGACACCCCGGCTTCCTGGGCGATGGCGCGCATGGTGGTTTTTTCAAAGCCGACCTCGCGGAACATCTTCAGCGCGACGTCGGCCACCAGTTGGCGGGTCTGCTCACTTTTCGCGGCCATGCAGTGCTCCTGACGGAAATTTTGAACGTGTTCAGAAATGAGTATGGCACATTCTTGAACGTGTTCAAAAGAGGAGGGGGTGTGGGGTGTGAGGGAGGGGGTTGGTTGAAGGGGGTGGGGGGTGTGGGAGGGGGTTGGTTGAAGGGGGTGGGGTGTGAGGGAGGGTTTGGTTGAAGGGGGTGGGAGAATGGTGGAGGTGCCGGCTGCATGCCCCACCACCCCAGTGCTAATACAGCGGGGCTCCTCGGAACAGGATGCCTGCGCGAACCACTACGAAATGGATGACCCATGCCCTCGCCCTCCGGCTCCAGCACGCTGAGCAAGCCTGCACCCCGCTTCGCCTCGATCGGATCACCGTACTTCGGCATCATGCTTGCCGTCATGGCCGTGGTGCTGATCCTGTCCAATATCGGCGCCTCGAAGGGTGTGGTGCTCGGGCCGATCATCACCGATGGCGGGTTCTTCCTGTTCCCGCTGGCCTACATCCTGGGCGATGTCGTGAGCGAGGTCTACGGCTTCAAAGTGGCACGCAAGGCCATCATCACTTCCTTTGCCCTCTCGGTGTTCGCATCCCTCTGCTACTGGGTAATCATCATCCTTCCCGGCTTCAACGACGACTACGGAACCGCCAAGCAGGCCGCCATCGAGGGCGCCCTCGGTCCCGTGCCGCAGATCGTGCTCGCGTCGCTGCTTGCGTTCCTGGCCGGCCAGACCATCAACTCGTGGATCCTTGTGAAGATGAAGGCACGCACGGGTGAGAAGAGCCTGTGGGCCCGCCTCATGGGCTCCTCGGTGGTGGGCGAGTTCGTGGACACCCTGATTTTCTGCAGCATCGCGGCGTCGGTCATCGGCATCACCGACGCCGGCTCGTTCGTCAACTACGTCCTGGTGGGCTTCGTCTACAAGACCGCCGTGGAGTTCCTGTTCGTGCCGGTCACCGTGCTGGTTGTCGGCTGGATCAAGAAGCGCGAGCCGAGCTACGGAGTTAGCTGACTTCGCCGGAACAGCGCTGCGGACGCTGGGGCTGCGCGAGATCGCCGGACACGAGCGGCGACCTCGCACAGATCCCGCTTCCCGCACAGTCCAAACGATCTCGCGAACCAGCACGACGGCGGTCCTCGCGGCCGGCGTTGAGCTCACCGACGGAGGGCTTTCAGGACGCGCGCTTTGAACTCCTGCTCCTGAAACAGGTCCCGCCACTCCACCCGGATAAAGAACCAGCCGTCCTCAACGAGTGCTTTCTCCCGGCGTCGTTCCTCAAAGATCACCCGATCCGTACGGGCGTACTTGAAGTACTTCACCTCTCCGTCGAACTCCAGGGCAACCTTCTCCTTCTTCCACGCAAAGTCCATCCGGTAGCTGCCGATCCGGCTTTGCACCTCTACCTGCGACTCGGGCATCGGCAACTTGAGCCGCTGGAGGAGATCACGGCACAGCGTCTCACCTGCGGATTCGGAGGCGGGGTCAGCATTGGCCAAGCATCTCCGCAGGGTCGTGACTCCTCGGCGTCCCGTTGAGGCACCGGCGCACGCCATCATGAGAAGCCTGTCGGCTCCGAGCCGAAGCGCATGATCCATGATGATCAGGGCCTGCGGGTAGCTCAGGGTCATGGCACAGTCCACCACCGTTCGTTCCAGGTCCGTTACGGGTAGGTACTCCACGGTGACGATCTGGGAGGCCGGCAACCGCAGCCTGTGGCCGCGGACGTCCTTGCCAAGCCGGCCGCTGGAGGGGTTGGTGGGAAGAATGACATGGATCAGCTGGTCCACGTTCCATAGGAACAAGCCGTGCAGGCGGGCCGCGGAAGTATGGCTGTAGACGAAGTCCCCTTTGGACGTGACGAGCGTTCCGTGAGCATGCGCGTGAATCAGTTGTTTACCGCGGGCGTCGACGGGCTGTTTGTCCCACGCCGCCTTTCGGACGTAGCATCCCCGGCGTACACGGAGAAGCTCACCCTTCCGGACCAATCCGGCGATTGCGCGTGAACCAAGTCCCAGTTCGTTGAGTTGCTGTGTGCGCCACAGTGTTCCCAGCTGGGGGAGGGTCGGCATAAGTTTCTGGCTCATGTAACCAGCCTTGGCTGCGCGTCCGCCCCAAGACAGCCCCTGCTGCCGCTATGTGGAAAATGCTTGAGATCGCTGTAGTCATGCCGACGACGCGGGAGCTGTGCGAGGTCGCGGCTCAGCTCCAGCGATTTGGAACCGGACTAGCGATTTGGCGCCGGACCCGCGATCTCGGGGCGGGCGCGCCAGCGGGAGCGCGCCAGCGGGACCGGGCCGGGCCGGGAGCGAGCGCAACCCCGGCCTACGAGTAGTAGCGCCCCAGCGTCTCGGCCTTGAACTCAAAGAAGTCCCCGGATTCGATGGCAAGGCGGGCATCGTCCACCATCTTCACCACGAACCGCTCGTTGTGGATGGAGATCAGCGTTGCCGAGATCATTTCCTTGGCCTTGAACAGGTGGTGGATGTACGCGCGGGAGTAATTCACGCACGTGTAGCAGTCACAGCCGTCCTGCAGGGGGCCGAAGTCCGTCTTGTAGCGGGCACCCGACAAGTTGAAGCGCCCGAACGGGGTGTAGAACGCGGAGTTCCGGGCCACACGGGTGGGGGAGACGCAGTCGAACGTGTCGGCGCCGTTCTCGATGGCCGTAAAGATGTCGTCTGGCTCGGAGATGCCCAGCAGATGCCGCGGCTTGTCCTCCGGAAGTTCCTCGTTACACCAGCGGACGATCGTGCCCAGGTTTTCCTTCTCCAGCGCACCGCCGATTCCGTAGCCGTCGAAGGGCATGGCACCGAGGTCCTGGCAAGCCTTGCGGCGAAGATCCTCATACTGGGCGCCCTGGATCACGCCGAACAGTGCCTGGTACGGTTTGCCCACGCGGGACGCGGTCAGTGAAGCGTGCTCTTCCAAACACCGCAGCGCCCACAAACGGGTCCGCTCCAGTGACTCTTCCTGGTACGCCCGCGAATTTTGCAGCGTGGTGAGCTCGTCAAAGGCGAACATGATGTCCGCGCCGATCTGGTGCTGGACCTGCATGGAGATCTCGGGGGAGAAGCGGTGCCGGTCCCCGTTCAGGTGCGACTTGAACCAGACGCCGTCATCGTCAATGTGGGCCAGCCGCTCCTTGCCGGGAGCCACGGCGTCATCGGGGCCGGAAGAATCCACGTTCTTCATGTCGATGACCTTCTTGAACCCCGAGCCCAGGCTCATCACCTGGAATCCGCCGGAGTCGGTGAAGGTGGGCCCGGACCAGTTCATGAACGCGCCCAGCCCGCCGGCGGCGTCGAGGATTTCGGGGCCGGGCTGCAGGTACAGGTGGTAGGCGTTGGCAAGGACGGCCTGGGCGCCGAGCTCGGCTATGGACTCAGGCAGCACCGCTTTGACGGTGGCTTTGGTCCCGACGGCGATGAACGCGGGCGTCTGGATGGTCCCGTGCGGCGTGGTGATGGTCCCGGTGCGGCCCAGGAAGGCGCCGCCGTTGGCGTCCACTTGAGCGTCCGACGGCGAGCACGTCTCAGTCAGGCGCGTGCCCACCGAGAAGGAGAACTCGGATTGCCGGTCGGACAAACCGGGCAGCGCAGGGGAAGAAGCAGGAGCAGGAACTGAAGCTGGCACGCTACCAAGTGTGCCAGCTTTACCGTGGGTAACCTGCCCGGGTAAGGCTACGACCCGTAGTTTTCAGCTTTCCAGTTGTCCCACGACGACCGGATGTCCGCCAAGGTGTGGGCCCCCAGATCGTACGTGGAGGCAATCACCATGGAGCCGCCGTCGGGCCTTTTCTCCGGAATTGGCAGCTGCTCGGCGACGATCAAAAGCCCATCCCCGTGCTCGGCGTAGCTGTGGACGGTGAGGCCAACCTGGTGCCGGCTCTTGAACCAGACCTTGCCGGAGATCTTCTCACCCGTCGCGAGAGTGAGTGAGTACTCCTCCCCAACGGGCGGCAAATCTCCGAGCCCCAGCTTCTCGATCGCGGGGCCGCCTTTGCCCGGCAGCGAGACGAAGTGCGTCCGCCGGTGCCCGTGCGGGTGCCGTTCCAGGGCGAAGCGCAGCTGGTGCAGGAACGTGAGCCAGCCCTGCGTGATGTCCTCGTCCCAGTCAGCCCACTCGGAATCGTGGTCCAGGGCGACCCTGGTGATTCTTACTTCCGTGCCGCCGGAGACAGGGTGCAGTTCAAAGATGTCCCCGCCGTTGACGGTGAGGCTGGTGTGATCGGGTCCTTCCACAACGTCCGTGTTGAAGTAGATTTGCTTGATTTCGTCGGCGAGATCGTCGGCTTCCCAACCGTGCCATTGGGCAACCAACGACGGTTCGCGCAGCATGTTCCAAACCTGCTGCGCATCGGCATTAACCACAACGCTCAGATTGTTCGTCATGGCCCCGAATCTACCGCCGTTGGCGCCCACATAACAGGTCTTGAATTTCCCGGAAAACGGCTTAGGCGCGGACCGATTCCAGTTCGTTTGCGATCCTTCGGGCCAGCTCGTCCTCGCCAATGGTCTTGGACCCGCCGTGTGCGCGCAGGAACATCAGCGCTTCGAGGCGCAGGAAGCGCCATTCGCGTTCGGCTTCGTGGTTGCCGTTGTCGATCGCGCGGAAGATTTCCTTGTCATAAAGGTTGGGTTCGTTGAGCGAGCGCTGCCGCACCCTGGCGTTGATCCGGGCCTTGAACGGGTCCTCTTCCTGGGACTCCGGTGCCCGGAGCAGCTTCTCGTAGACGGCGGCGCGTTCAGGCTGGCCGGCCTCGCGGCAGATGAAACTGGACAACGCCAAAGCACGCTCGATCGACGCCCACCGGTCCAGGTTTCCATCGAACGGCAGAACGTTCAGCAGGTCCGCGACCTCCAAAGCGTGGTCCGGATCGCGCAGCACAATGCACAGATCGAATGCGAGGTTGCTGAGGTCCCGGAGGCAGCTTCCGGATTTGGTGTTGATGCCCTTCGCGAGCCGGTCTGCGAGCACTTGCACGCCGTTTTTGCCCTTGTGGTTGGCCGCGGCGGCGCTCACCACAGCTTCCGGGGTTCCTTCGGGTTCGGGAATGAGCGCGAGTTCTTCAGCACTCGGTCCCGTGTAGGCGGGCGGCGTTTCCGGGCGTGGAGGCACGACGACGGCGGGTCCGGCGGGAGCATCGGCGTCGGCTTCGGCGTCGGCTTCGGAAGCGGCGCCGGAGTCGGGCCCGGGCGAGTCGGCCGTGCCGGCGTCGCCGGCGTCCGCGCCTGAGCCGGCCGGAGCCCCGTCGCCCACAGGAACACTGGACCCGACAGCGATCCGCACCGTGCCGCCGTCGTCCATTGCCAGGCGCAGCAAAGCGGCAACGCCGTAGTCATCGTTTTCGACGTCGATACTGACGATTTCCTGGGCCGGCCCGTCACCGGGTGGGAACACAAAGTCCCCGGGCCGCAGGTCCCCAGCCTGCTTCTCTCTGTACTGCTGTGTGGCTGGGCTGTGAGTCATCGGAAGTCCTTTGGTTCTCTTGGGGTCCGCCGTCCAGTCTACAAAGACGCGCTGCTGCCGGGGCCGGGACCCGCTAGAGGATCACGCCCGAGAATGCCAAAGCCTGCCGCACGAGGTTGCCCCGGCCGCCGTCGAATTCCTGCTGGACGTTCTCGCTCAGCACTTCCTGAGGCGTCATCCAGGTCAGTTCCAGGGCGTCCTGGCGCGGATCGCATTCTCCGGTCACCGGGATGACATAGGCCAGGGAGACGGCGTGCTGGCGGTCGTCCGTGAAGCCTGTCTGGGACGGCGCCGGGAAGTATTCGGCCACCGTGAAGGGGACCGGGCTGATGGGCAGTTGCGGGAAGGCTAGGGGACCGAGGTCCTTTTCCATGTGCCGTAGAAGCGCCGCGCGGATGGTTTCGCGGTAAAGGACGCGGCCGGAGACGAGGTAGCGCACCATGTTGCCATCGGCGTCGCCTTGCAGGAGCGTGCCAACCTCGTTCACGTATCCGAGCGGATCCAGTCGGACGGGGACGGCCTCCACGTAGACCATGGGGAGGCGGCCGCGGGCTTCGAAGAGGTCCTCATCAGAAAGCCAGCCTGGATACGGGTCCGGTGTACGTACGCTCATGGTTAAGTTCTACCGCATCCCCGGCCGAAGTTCCGTGGAGGCATTCCGGTTGCCGGGGCCGTTACGCTCTCGGCTGTATTACGGATGGGAGCCGGGGGCCTTCTCCACCACAATCGACGCCGGCGCGGAACCGCCCACGGCATCCGGATTGGCCACGTACAGGACGTCCTCGCTGATCCTCGCCTCGATGTCCGCTGCCTTCAGCCGTCCCAGCAAGGGTTCCAGGTCGCCGTCGTATTCGAACGCGAGGTCGCCGTTGGTGCTGTCCGCGTCGTGGATTACCCGCAGGACGCCGCCGTTCTTTGTGGTGAAGGAGGCCGATTCGTCGTCGTCGGCGCGTGGGCGTGCGCCGATGTTCCGGAGGTCGACGGCGGCCAGGGCCACCAGCGGGCTGACCCAGGTCGCCACGACAGTGAGGGCGGGATCAGCGTCGGCGGACGTGGCCCAGGAGCCATCAGCGGCACGCGTGGCCGGGAAGGCGAAGAACTCGAATCCGTCGTCCGACGAGATCCGGACGGCAGGCCCGTCGGGGCCATGGTGGACTTCGGCTTGCGTGCCGTCGTCGTCGGTACGCCGCGCGAACTCTTCCAGGTCTCCTGCCTCGACGCTGAAGACCGTGCTGCCATCCAGGGGGTGTCCGTGCTCCACACGCCCCAGGGCCACGCGCCCGGAACCGGCGTCGAACTCCAACCAGTCACCGTCCTCGACGGTCACCACCAAACCCAGGGCCCGCATGAGTACAGACCACTGTTCCGGACGGGACGTGTAATGGATGGGGCGTGCGCGCAACATTGGTCCTCCAGGTTCTGGGCGTCGTTCCAAGCCTATTCCGCGTGCCCGTATCGGGTCCCGCCCTTTCACCAGCAGAATGGGACCATGCCCATTGAGCTTGAGGAATTGGTAGTCAAAGACGGCACGGCCTGGCGCGCCTGGCTGGCTGAACACGCAGCAGAGAGCCCTGGCGTGTGGTTGATCCTGCACAAAAAGGGCGGCAACGTCACGGAACTGGACTACGACGCCGCCCTGGACGAGGCCCTGTGTTTCGGTTGGATCGACGGGCAGTCCAGGAGCCGGGACGCCGAAAGCTACTTCCAGCGCATGACCCCGCGGGGTCGCCGCAGCATCTGGTCCGCGCGGAATGTGGGCCATATTGCCCGGCTCGAAGCCGAGGGCAGGATGACCGACGCCGGCCGCGCCGCCGTCGACGCTGCGAAAGCCGACGGCCGCTGGGAGGCTGCCTACGCCGGCCCTGCCGACTCCGTGGTTCCGGACGACCTCGCCGCTGCCATCGCTGAAGTGCCCGAAGCGCAGGCCATGTTCGACGTCCTCACGTCCCAGAACCGCTTCGCCCTGATCCACCGCACCAACCTGGTTAAACGGGCCGATACCCGGGCGCGCAAAATCGCCGGGTTCGTGGAGATGCTGTCCCGCCACGAAACGCCTTATCCGCAAAAGAAACAGCCGGGAACACCCCCGAAACACGCCGGCTAAAGCGTGGCGGCGGCCTCGAAAGTCATCCAGGCCTGCAGCTGGGTGGAAAGTTCGACGGCGGCACCCGCCGGATAGGTCTCGGTCGCCGGACTCAGGGGGTTGGGGGAGAAAAGCAACGGAGTGTGTCCTGTCGGCGTGCCGCGCACCAATTCCGGTGCTTCACGGCGGCCTGTCCAAAAGGCCCCGGCGGTGGCGAGGACCAGTTCGCGGGCAACCGTGCGCGCCTCCAGGGGAAGCCGTTCGTCCCGTCCCGCCAAAGCGAGGTAGCGGACCAGGATCCCGGTGAACAGGCCGCCGTCGCCGGTTCCATCGCCTCGGATCACCCGGGTGCCGGGAACCGTCAACTCCCGGTCAACGGCCGCCACCAGCTGCGCTGCCCGTTCAAGGTTGTCCGGGCCGCCGAGTTCCAGCAGCGCCCCAAGAACCGGGCCTTGGTTGTAGGTGTACACGGCTTCCTCCAGGACGGGTTCACCGTTCCTGATCCGGATCCCGTCCTGATAAACGCCGCGTTCGGGATGAAGCAGCCTGGAATTGAGCCATCCCACCAGGGCCTGTGCCCGCTCGCGGCGGCCGGTCCGGGCGAAATACAGGGCCACGGGTGTGGTAGCAGGAGTGTTCTTGAAGTCCCTCTTGGTACTCCAGAACGTCCCGCCGCCCAGGTCATCAGTGGACGCAGAATCGAACTGCAGCGTCAACCGTTTTTGGACGTACGCGTTGCGTCGGCGCCCCGGTTTCCGGGTCTCCTCCGCGAGCCTTTCGAGCCTGAGCGTTGAGAGGGCGAGCCATGCCATGTCGTCGTAGTAGTGGTTCTCGAACCTGAACAGGTTCCTAAGCCGGATAGTGGTGACCAGCCGGGAAGCGAGCCTTCCGGCGCTCGGGCGGGAGCCGCCGTCGAACCTTGTTTTCCTGGCGAGCTCCCGGCGACCCGTGTCCACCAGGCAATCCACATAGTGCGCCTGCCACCAGTAGTGCCAGGGGCCCAGTAGGCTGCGGAGCGTGTTCCCCGGGATGCTGATGGCGCCGATGTGCGTGCCGGGCAGGAAGAGCAGCCGCCGCCCGAAGCTGCGGGTCACGGAACGGGCTGCCTGGTCGGCGCGGCCGGCCCAATCGGCATCATCCGGGGTGGGGAGCGGTTGGTTGTCGAGGGCATCGTGCACTGGCATGGGAACAGCCTATCCGGGGACCGGGTGTGCACTGGCTCACAATTCCAGTTAACATGCATTAACGGATTTGGGTTCTGCATCAAGGAGGATGGATGGACATCAACGGCACGGTGGCACTGGTCACTGGAGGAGCTTCAGGTTTGGGCGCTGCCACCGCAAAGCGCCTGTTCGACGCCGGAGCATCAGTAGTCCTGCTGGACCTGCCCCAGTCCGCAGGCGAGGCCTACGCGGCGGAACTCAACGCCGGGAGCAGCGGAGGCAAGGCGGTCTTCGCTCCTGCGGACGTCACCAACGAGGCCCAGGTCCAGGCCGCCGTGGACGCGGCGACATCACTGGGGCCGCTGCGCATCGTGGTCAACTGCGCCGGTATCGCAACGCCGGGAAAGGTCCTCGGCCGGGACGGCGTCCTGCCCTTGGAGACCTTCAACAAAGTGATCCAAATAAACCTCATCGGCACGTTCAACGTGATCCGGCTGGCAGCTGCTGCCATGGTGGAAACAGAACCGGTGACCACCGGGCTGGGTGGTCCCGAACGCGGCGTCATCATCAACACCGCATCCGTGGCGGCCTTCGAAGGCCAGATCGGTCAGCCCGCCTACGCCGCCTCCAAGGGAGCGGTGGCTGCCATGACGCTGCCGCTGGCGCGCGAGCTGGCGCGCTCGCTGATCCGGGTGGACACCATTGCCCCGGGCATCTTTGAAACACCCATGATGGCCGGACTTCCCCAAGCGGCCCAGGACTCGCTGGGCCAGCAGGTCCCGCACCCCGCACGCCTGGGCCGGGCTGCCGAATACGCCAACCTGGCCGCGCACATCGTGGAAAACGCCATGTTGAACGGTGAAACCATCCGCCTGGATGGGGCCATCCGGATGGGCATCAAATGATGGGCGACTACAGCGGCACACCGGTAACGGCGGGATCCTCAGGTGGCACCCAGGCGTCAGCAGCGGATCTTCCCACAGCGGACTTCTTCGACTTCGAGTCGCTCCTGAGCGTCCAGGAACAGCGGAAACTCAACGAACTCCGGGCGTTTCTCGCCTCCGAGATCGCGCCGTACGCCGGGCAATGGTGGGAGAAAGCGGAATTTCCGGAGCATATCCTGCCGAAACTAGCCGCGCTGCGGCTCAGCGCGCCGGCCCAGCGGGGGTATACCCATCTTTTCGCCGGCCTGGTCATCGCGGAGATGACGCGCGTCGACACCTCGATCGCCACCTTCTTCATGGTCCACCACGATCTCTTCGTCGAGTCCCTGTACGACTTCGGCAGCGACTCCCAGCAGGACCGCTACCTCGACGACGCCTCGAACCTCCGCACCACAGGCGCCTTTGCGCTCACCGAACCGGACCACGGTTCCGACGTCGCCGGTGGCATGGAAACCACGGCCCGCCGCGTGGCACGCCCAGCGTCCGACGGCGGCGACTACTGGGTGCTCAACGGCGCCAAGCGCTGGATCGGCAACGGGACGTTCTGCGATTACATGCTGGTATGGGCCAAGGACGAAGCCGACGGAGCCGTGCGGGCATTCATCGTGGACGCTTCGTTGCCCGGCATCACCAGGAGCCGGATCGAGAACAAAATCGCACTCCGGACCGTGCAGAACGCCGACATCGTCTTCAGGGACGTGGAAGTGGCCGAGGCAGACAGGTTCTCAGGCATCAGCAGCTTTGCCGACACCAACCACCTTCTGCGCGGCTCCCGCATCATGGTCGCCTGGCAGGCGGTAGGCCAGCAGTTGGCCGCCTTCGACGTCGCCCGGCAGTACGCCGTCGAGCGCTTGCAGTTTGGAAAGCCGCTGGCCAGGTTCCAGCTCATCCAGCAGCACCTGGTGGAAATGCTCGGTAACGCGGTGGCCAGCATGGGGATGATGGTCCGCATAGCCCAATTGCAGGAGGATATCTTCACTGACGCGCAGGGTCTCCGGCACGGTGGTGCGGATATGGCCCAAGTGGCGCTCGCGAAGGCCTACTGCAGTGCGCGGATGCGCGAAACCGTGGCGCGGGGGCGTTCCATCCTGGGCGGGAACGGGATCGTCACCGATTACCGAATGGCCAAGATCTTCGCTGACGCCGAGGCAATCTACACCTACGAAGGCTCCTATGAAATCAACTCGCTGATCGTTGGCCGCGCCGTGACGGGCGTTTCCGCTATCGCCTAGGCCCAGGCCGGAGCCGGGGCTGCCTAGGCCTGGGGGACCTTCTCACCGGCCTCCACCCGGACATCAATCGAATTTCCCCGGACGGGCATGGGGCAGGTGCCGTATGGAGTGAAGGCGCTGGGGTAGTTGATGGCACGGTTGAAATCGATCACCACCGAGCCGTCAGGCCGGGGCCGGGGAATGAAGACCTTGCGCCACTCGTCCGTTGTGTCGCCATTGGTTTCATCGTGGAACGTGACGTTGAGCGCGCCGAGCTTCTCCGCCTCGGCATGGAGCCGGATCCCGTGCCCGATGCCGGGGACATGGAAAACAACCTCGCCCACGGAACGGTGTACGCCGTCCACCAGGGGGTTGGCCGTTCCGATGGGGACGTCCTGGGGTTCTTCATACGGCTCGAAGCGGCCAGTGACCACCCAGTCAGGGTTGTAGTCGTAGGTCGGCACGCCCGTGAACTCTGTCAGGACCGGAGATGCGTCATCCCGGGTCCGGATGGCGTACTTGTCGGCACGCATGGCCAGCTCAACCACTACCTGCTTGCCGTCTGCGCCTCCGTACTGGACCCACATCAGGGATTCTTCGTCTTCCAAGACCGCGCTGATGGTGCCGTCCACCTTGTCACCGCTGGCCACCAATGTGAGGCCGTCTGCGGCGCTGGCAGTCAGGAATGCTGTTGTTCCGTCAGTGGACCAGAGCCCGGGCGCGAGCTCGACCTCGGACGGTTCTTCGGCCAGCCACTGGAAGGAGGTCAGGGTCAGCCAGCCATGCCCTGTGGCAAGCGCTGAGTTACGGCCCTCACGGAACCGCTCCCATCGGGCGATCCGCGGGTCGGTTGCTGTGGCAGATGAACTCATGGCTCTCCTTGGCTGGCGGTGGTGCGTTGGTGCACTTTCCTCAACCATGCACCGGGCTGCGGCATTCCCCGAATTCCTGTCTCCGGCACATGGCGTTGGAACGGCTCGCGCTGGCCCCCAACCCATGCCAGCGCGAGCCGCGTTTGATGGTCGATCCCCGGAGAGCCCGGGAACGATCCATCAGAGGGTGAGTGGCCGTACCGCGCATTTCATGACGCGATGGAACCCGGGTCTTAGTTCGATTCGAAGAAAGAGACCGCCGGGGCTTTGGAGGGGACGGCCGTTGATACTGCCGCCGTCCCTCCTGCCAGTGGATAGAACTTGATGCGCGACGGCCTGAGGGCGCCGTCACCGACCTCCTCCATGGCTGTTCTGCATTTCATCACCCGGGCGAGGTTGCCTTCACTGAGCGGAAAGAGAACATGGACAGCGGAGTCCAAGTACATGGCTGTGGCGCCTGTTCCACCCAGTTGCGCCTTGACGACTTCCCCTATGAGGGCCAGCAACGTCCAGCAATGACTGCGGGTTTCCTGCGGGCCGGGAACCGAGATGACGGCCAGTGCGTGTGCCCCCTGGCATTCAGTGGCGATCCCGGACACTTCATGGATGCGTCGCTGAAAATGGGCTTTGCTGGCCAGGCCCGTGTACACGTCGGTGCAGGAAATGGGCGGGGCCGTCTCAGCAACTTCCGCCCAGCCTTCTGCCAGTGATTGGAGGGCATCGATGTCCAGGGATTGTTTGGCCGCAGTAAAAAGTGCCCTGAAATCCGTCATGGTCTCGCCGATGCTCACGCCGTTCCTCGCCCTGGCGGCGCCCAGGGATTTTGCTGAGGTTGCCGGAACCGCCGCGCTTGTGGCGAGGGATGTCACCACGGAGCGGACGTCCGGCTGAAACCAATCCGAGCGGAAACGCCAGCCGGCCTGATAGCTGGTGCTCTGCCATCTGCGCAGCAGAAGGTGCCGCGCAAAGGTGCATTCGCCCAGTGATTTTGTGCGGAACGATGTCATATTCGAGCAGTGCACTTTTCGGGCGTTTCGTGACGAAACAGCTCCAAGAGATCGTTGGTAAACATTGTGGACAAATTCGCGTCACGACTCCCGGGCGACCCCCACTTCATATGTATGGGCAGGGTTCATTACGTTTTGGGGGCGCTTAGATGGCACGGCGGTCACGCTCGAGCAACAAATCAAACCGCGGAGTCAACGACGATGGACATCTGATTGAGCTGGTCCGCAGCGGGGATATGTCGGCCTTTAACCACCTGTATGAGCGCCACGTAGCCATTGCCTCCACCGTTGCCAAGCGCAATGTGGATAATCCGAGCGATGCTGAAGATGTCGTGGCCGAGGCCTTCCAGTCAGTTCTTCAGAGCCTGGTGGCCGGCAAAGGCCCGGACACATTCTTCCGGGCATATCTGTTGTCCACGGTGACCCGGTTGTCGCATCAGCAGAATCGTAAGAGCAGCAGGGTTGTTCCCAGCGGGGATGATTCGGTGCTGGACCAGACCATGGCCGAGCCCGATGCCGCCGTCCAGGCTTTCGAGTCGAGCACGGTGGCCCGGGCGTTCCGCTCATTGCCGGAACGGTGGCAGGCAGTCCTGTGGTACCTGGACGTTGAACGCATGAAACCGGCGGCTGTTGCGCCAATACTGGGAGTGTCGGCCAACGCCGTTTCCGCTTTGGCCGTACGAGCCCGTGAAGGTCTGCGGAGACAGTACCTGCAGTTCCACCTTGACGAAAAAGCCGAGGGCGCCTGCGCGGAATTTGTCACGAAGCTCGGCTATTTCATTCGCGGCGGCCTCTCCAGCGGTGCCGAGGCCAAAGTCCGCGGACACTTGCGCGGCTGTGCAAAATGCACGGCAGCCCTCGCCGAGCTGAACGATGTCCAAGGAACCATGCGTGCCGTCCTTCTGCCCTTGATCACGGGCATCCCGCTTGCAGCATGGGTGGGGAAAGGTGCCGGACTTGGGATGCTGGGCGGGATTCTGCCGGTCAAGGGTTTCCTTGCCGTACCTGCGCTTGCGCAGCCGGCGGTCATGGCCCTCTCCACTGCTGCCGCCGTTGGATTGGTGCTCGGTGCCGTGGGAATCGTCGACCTCATTTCGCCCGATGCTTCATTGGAGCCCCGGGCCCTTGAAACCGGCGCTGTGCATGTGGATCCCAGTCCATGGCCCTTCACACCCCCGCTCCCACCTACACCCACTACCGCGCCCACACCTGCCCCTGCTCCCGTGGAAGAGCAACCGGTACCCGTCACTTCCCCCGAACCGGTGGCGACGCCTGCTCCGGTGCCGACGCCGTCCGCCGCCACCGCGCCCAAGCCGCCTTCGACGTCGCTGGCCGTTGTCGGCGGTTCAGCGAAATGGGTCACTACGACGGATCGGAACGGCGCGAAGACTTCCAGCGTTTCAAGCTGGGATATCGCTTTCACCGCGTCAGGCACACAACCCCTGGGAAACGGCAAAGTCGTCATTGCGCTGGAAAACGGTGACCTGATCCAAGCCAGGTCCGTTGCGGCTCCTGATGGTTGGTCGTGTTCGGCAGCAAGTTCCAATGCTGTCTCCTGTGTAACGGATTCAGTCCAGAGGAGCGACCTCCACTTCCATCTGGAGTCCGCCCCCAAAGTGCCCAATACCGGCGGAGTGCTCAGGTACTCCCTCAGCGGCACGGGGCTCACGCCGGCCAACTTTGCCTGCGAGTACTGAGGGGAGTTGCGATGGTGCGGGTGTTGGTAACAGGCGTTGGCGGTTCAGCCGGGCTTTCTTTGTCCCGTCAGTTGCGGGACCAAGGACACTGGGTTTTGGGCGTTGACATGCGGCGGATCCACGCTTCGGCGGCAGATGCTTTGGCGGTGGTTTCGCCAGTCGACGCACCGGCGTATTTGTGGGAGCTGCGCGGACTCGTGGCGGCCCACGGGATCGAGTTGGTCATCCCTACGGTGAATGCGGAGCTGCTCAACGCCTCGGTTGCCCGGGAAGGCTTCGCACCCGGGGTGGAGGTGCTGATCGCCGATCCGGCTCCGATGTCCATCGCGCACGACAAATACCTGACGATGGGATGCCTTGCCACCGCGGGGGTGGGAGTTCCCGATTTCGGGTTGCCGGGGGACTTCAGCTCCGTTAACGAGGCCATGGCCAGGATGGGCGGATGCCTGGTGGTGAAGCCAAGGGTTTCGCGTGGTGGCCGGGAGGCGCGGGTGTTGACAAGACACAGCGACGGCGGCCGGAACGCCGAACGGTTTTGGCGTTCCCTGGATGACTCCTGGCTTGTTCAACGCTGTGCCTCCGGAACCGGATACGCGTCAATGGTTCACCGAGATGGAGCAGGCCATGACCACGACACCCTTGTGGTGGTCCTGGAGAAATCCAAGCTCACCCGCGGACGTTCGGACAACGTGGTCCCGCTCAAGAGACTGGAAGCGTCGATGGCGCCCGACGTGGCCAGGACGGCAGCGGCAGCGACTGAGGCGTTGGGGCTCACGGGCGCCGCTGCCATCGACATCCGTCGAATGCCCGACGGGCGCCCTGTGGTTTTGGAAGTCAATGCCCGCTTTGGTGCCAACAGTGCCTACGCGCCCGAGCTCCTGGAGCACGCCATGAGGCAGTACGCGGCCGGGCAGATGCTCCGGGGAGCCGTGTGACTGATTGCAGTCCGGCAGGCTGGCTGGAACGAGCTCGAACCAACCGGGTTGGGACCCGGTGGTCGTCGCGGAGCCCGGCCATAGTGCGTTACGGACGGGAGTAGAAGCCCGTGCCAAATTTTGAGACGCATTCTTTGCTGGGGTCGGGGCCGGGTAAGATCCCGTAGGAAACAACAGTAATCCGGCTCACAGTATCCAGCGCAGTGTACGGGCCAAACCTGACCCCGAAGGTATGTATCCATGGTTCACACTGCCCATCAAGACACCGACCTCGCTGCAGAACTGCGGGCCGACGTGCGTCGCGTTTCGACTCTTCTGGGGGAGTCGCTGGTTCGGCAGCACGGTCCGGAATTGCTCCAGCTCGTGGAGCAGGTGCGTCTGCTGACCAAGGAATCGAAGGAAGCCGCGCGGGGCGGCGCGGATGCGACGGGTCCATGGAGCGCGCACGACGTCGTAGCCCAGGTCCGCGAGTTGCTCGCCTCCCTGCCACTGGACCAGGCGACGGATCTGGTCCGCGCCTTTGCGTTCTATTTCCACCTCAGCAATGCGGCCGAGCAAGTGCACCGCGTCCGGGGACTCCGCACCCGTCAGGAAAAGGATGGCTGGCTGGCCAAGGCCGTGTCCGAGATCGCCGGGCAGGCAGGCCCGCAGGTTCTCCAGGACGTCATCAATGAACTCGATGTGCGTCCCATCTTCACGGCGCACCCCACGGAGGCTTCGCGGCGTTCTGTGCTGGACAAGGTCCGCAAGCTCTCTGATGTCCTGGCCGAAGCTACGGAGGAAGGCACCTCGGCGAGGCGCCGCCAGGACCGCCAGCTTGCCGAAATCATCGACCAGATGTGGCAGACGGATGAACTCCGCCAAGTGCGCCCCACTCCGGTGGATGAAGCGCGCAATGCC
Organism: Paenarthrobacter sp. CC6; assembly: GCF_040560085.1. Taxonomy (NCBI): domain Bacteria; kingdom Bacillati; phylum Actinomycetota; class Actinomycetes; order Micrococcales; family Micrococcaceae; genus Paenarthrobacter; species Paenarthrobacter sp. CC6. The sequence goes on from NZ_JARDAN010000010.1 coordinate 111,685, forward strand.
ATCTACTACCTGAACAGCATCCTCACCGATGCGATGCCGGAGATGCTGACTGACCTGTCCGAGCTCCTCGAGGAACACGGCGTGAAGCTGCCCGCAGCGGCTGCCCCTCTTCGTTTTGGTTCCTGGATTGGTGGAGACCGCGACGGCAACCCGAATGTGACGGCTGCCGTGACCCGCGAGATCCTGCAGCTCCAGAACCAGAATGCCGTGCGGATCAGCATTGCCCTGATCGATGAGCTCATTTCGGTCCTGTCCAACTCCACGGCCCTTTTCGGTGCCGACCAAGCGCTGCTTGATTCCATCACCGAGGACCTGAAGAACCTGCCGGGCCTGGATAAGCGCATCCTTGAACTGAATGCGCAGGAGCCGTACCGGCTCAAGCTGACCTGCATCAAAGCGAAGCTGATCAACACGGGCCGCCGGGTTTCCGGTTCCACGCACCACCAACCGGGCCGCGATTACGCCACCACGTCCGAGCTGCTGGCAGAGTTCGGCTTGCTCGAGGATTCCCTGCGGAACCACTCGGCCGGACTGGTGGCCGATGGTGCCCTTGCGCGCGTTCGCCGGGCCATCGCCGCCTTCGGCCTCCACCTGGCCACCCTGGACATCCGTGAGCACGCCGACTACCACCATGACGCCGTCGGACAGCTTGTGGACCGCCTCGGTACCGAAAAGCCGTACGGCGAGCTGACCCGCGAGGAACGGTTTGCGTTTCTCGGTGCGGAGCTCGCGTCACGCCGGCCCCTCTCCGGCCACCCGATCAAGCTCGAGGGCACGGCAGATGGCACGTACGACGTTTTCCGGAGCATCCGCCAAGCACTGCACACCTATGGCCCGGACGTGGTGGAAACCTACATCATCTCCATGACCCGCGGCGCGGACGACGTCCTGGCCGCAGCTGTGCTGGCCCGCGAGGCCGGCTTGTTCGACCTCTTCGGAGCCAAGCCCCACGCCAAGATCGGTTTTGCTCCGCTGCTGGAAACCGTGGAAGAGCTGCGTGCTTCGGCGGAGATCGTGGACCAGCTGTTGTCCGATCCTTCGTACCGCGAACTTGTCCGCCTCCGCGGCGACATCCAGGAAGTCATGCTCGGGTACTCGGACTCCAATAAGGAATCCGGCGTGATGACCAGCCAGTGGGAGATCCACAAGACCCAGCGCAAGCTGCGCGACATTGCTGCGAAGCATGGCGTGCGGGTGCGCTTGTTCCACGGCCGCGGCGGTTCGGTTGGCCGTGGTGGTGGACCTACCTACGACGCCATCATGGCCCAGCCGAACGGTGTGCTCGAAGGAGAGATCAAGTTCACCGAGCAGGGCGAGGTCATCTCGGACAAGTACTCGCTTCCTGAACTGGCCCGCGAGAACCTTGAACTGTCCCTGGCGGCGGTGATGCAGGGTTCGGCGCTCCACCGCACTCCGCGTACCTCCGAAGACGAGCGCGAGCGCTACGCCAACGTCATGGAGACCATCTCCGACGCCGCGTTTGCCCGGTACCGCAAGCTCATTGACGATCCCGACCTTCCTGCCTACTTCCTCGCCTCCACCCCGGTGGAGCAGCTGGGGTCCCTGAACATCGGATCACGTCCTTCCAAGCGTCCGGATTCCGGGGCAGGACTTGGCGGGCTCCGTGCCATTCCGTGGGTCTTCGGGTGGACGCAGTCCCGGCAGATCGTTCCGGGCTGGTTCGGTGTGGGCTCAGGGTTGAAGGCTGCGCGCGAGGCCGGGAACACCGGACAACTCGTTGAAATGATGGACCGTTGGCACTTCTTCCGTTCAGTTATTTCGAACGTGGAAATGACTTTGGCCAAGACGGACATGGAGATTGCGGGGCACTACGTTTCCTCCTTGGTCCCTGAGGAACTGCACCGCTTGTTCCACATGATCCGTGACGAGTACGAACTCACCGTGGCTGAGGTTGAACGGCTCACCGGTGAGATGGAGTTGCTGGACGCCCAGCCGACGCTGAAGCGTTCCCTGGAAATCCGCGACCAGTACCTGGATCCGATCAGCTACCTGCAGGTGGAACTTCTCCGCCGCGTACGCGAGGAGTCGGTCTCCGGTGCCGAGATCGACGAGCGGCTTCAGCGGGCCATGCTCATCACGGTCAATGGCGTGGCAGCCGGCCTGCGCAACACCGGCTAGGCAGCCGCCGGACCGGAATGCTCCCTCACTTCCTGGTGGGGGAGCATTCCTGCTTAAGCGGGCCACGGGAGGGCGTTAGGGTGGTGGGATGCCGTCGTTCCAGACCAAGTTGAAGATCACTGGCCTCAAGCCGGGCAACGCTCCTGAGTCCGTCATGGCCGCAGCGGTCGAAGCCTTGGAAACCCGCCACCACGTTGAAGCGAACCAGCTGGATATCGTGGGCGGCGTCCCGCAGATCAGCCTTCGTTTCATGGTGGATGCCCGGGACTATTCGGGTGAGAACGACGAGGCCCGGACGTCGGCTGCGATGATGCGTGACGCCGTCGAACGTGTTGCGGTGACCGGCAGCCTGTACGTGCTGCGCCGGAACCGGGGCCGCTGGTCGCCTGTCTAGGGCTGCAGGCCCTCTTCGGGCCGCGCTACGTCGCCGGGAGCGTCGCCGTCGAACGGTTCGTCCACGGGGGAGCGGGTCCCGCGCCGCCGGGTGACGATCAGGCCAACAACCACGCCGATCACCAGGCCCACACCAACGCCGATAAGCGAGCTGGCCCAAAACGGCAGCTTGGTGGTGGAGCCGGTGAAGTAGCCCAGACCCACCTGCCACACAGCCCACAGGACTCCGCCCAGGCTTGCACACAATCCGAATCCGCGGACCGAAACGTTGGCAATTCCTGCTGCGGCCGACGTCGCGAGCCGGCCGCCGGGGATGAAGCGCGCGCCGATAATGGTGCCGTAGGTGGAGGAGCGGCCGGCTTTGGCGATGGCCTCGTGGATTCCGCGGTGGACCCGGCGGCCCCATGACCAGCGGTCCAGGACATGGCTGATCCGCCGTTTGAACAGCAGGAAGACCGCCATGTCCCCGAGCCAGGAGGCGAAAGCGGCCAGGAAAAGAATCAGCCAGAAGTTGGCGTGTCCATCGGCTGCGAGCGCTCCACCGGTGATGACCACCATTTCGGAGGGGATGGGCGGGAAGATGGCATCGCCCAGCACAATGGGGACGATCCACAGGTAGATAGCGGATCCCCATGTCTCCGGGGCAGTGATGTCCATGGGCACAAGGTACCGCACTTGCCGACCCCGCCGCGCGGGCGCGAGACTGTGGGCATGCGCATCGACATCCTGCACGGTGACATCACAACGCGTTCAGTGGACGCAATCGTCAATGCAGCCAATTCGTCGCTGCTCGGTGGAGGGGGAGTGGATGGGGCCATTCACCGGGCCGCCGGTCCGGACCTTCTTGATGCGTGCCGGGGGCTGAGGCACGCGGAATTGCCCGGCGGGCTGCCGGTTGGCGCGGCTGTCGCGACGCCTGGCTTCCGGCTTCCGGCACGTTGGGTCATCCACACGGTGGGCCCCAACCGGCATGCCGGAGAAACTGATCCGGCATTGCTTGGATCCTGCTTCCGCGAAAGCCTGAAGGTGGCGGTCGGACTTGGTGCCCGGTCCGTCGCCTTCCCTGCGATCAGCGCCGGAATCTATGGATGGGACGCCCGCCAGGTTGCCGAGGTGGCGTTCGACGCCGTCGGGTCGTTTGCGTCGTCAGCGGAACGCGATACGGCCGCTGGTCCGCTGGAGTTGGTGGAGTTCGTGTTGTTCTCCGAGGACACGACGGCGGTCTTCCGGTCCGTGTTCGACGCCTGACGCCGGCTGCCCCGGGTTGCTTTAAGAGGGGTGGGCTTCGCTGAGTTCCAGCTGGCTCCGGTATTCCACGGGCTGCTTGGTGATGGGGTCCACGAAGGTGATGCCGCGTGCCAGGAGTTGGAGCGGCTTGCTGTAGTCGTCCGGGGCTTTGTCCAGCAGGTCCGGATAGAAGGCGTCATTGACGATGCCCAGTCCGAGCGAAGCCATGTGTACCCGCAATTGGTGTGTCTTGCCGGTGTGCGGCTCCAGCCGGTACAGCGCGTGCTGCCGGGGGCCGGCGTCGAACGTCCTTACCTGCTCTATGCGCGTTTCCGCGTTCGGTTCGCCGTCGATGACTTCGGCCAGCAGGTAGCTGCGGGACTTGGTCATGCGGTTGCGGACGGTGGCGGGAAATTCGACGACGGGAAAACCTGCGGCAGGTGTCGCGGCGGACACGCACTCGTATTCCTTCCGGACCTGGCGCTTCTCGAAGAGGACCTGGTACTTGCCGCGCGTCTCCGGGTTGGTGGAGAGCAGGAGCAGGCCGGCAGTCATGCGATCCAGCCGGTGCATGGGGATGAGGTCCGGGAGATCCAGCAGGTTCCGCAGCCGGACCAGGGCGGATTCCTGGATGTAGGTTCCGCCGGGAGTGGTGGGGAGGAAGTGCGGTTTGTCCACCACCAGGATGTGCTCGTCCTGGTGGAGGATGCTGATCTCCACGGGCAGCCGGGTTTCCGGGGGCAGGGTGCGGTAGTACCAGACGAAGGTGTGGTCCTCCAGCTTGGTGCTGCGGGTCAGCGGTACGCCGCCTTCGCCCACGATTTCGCCGGCATCAAACCGGTCCTCGATGCCCTGGGGGTCGATGTGTCCCCAGCGGTGCATCATGTAGTCCATCGCGGTGACCCAGGGCCCTTCGTCCGGGAGGCGGAGGCGGGTCGCGTTCACGCCGTCGCGCACGGGGAGGGGGGATTGCATCACCGGGCAATTCTACTTTGCCTGCGTTGTGAGGCCTGCTTTGCGTCCAATTCGTGGCTGAAAGCGCGCAGAAGAGGCCCCACAACGGATGCAGCTTCCGAACATAAAAAAGTTCTTGACCATAAAAGTTGTCGGTGGTCATACTGTAAGCATGTTGGACATCGAAGTGATTGAGGACCCGGCGGCGGCGGAAGCTTCGCTGGACCCCATCCGGACGCGGATCCTCCGGGAACTCGTCGAGCCGGCGTCGGCCACGCAACTGGCTGCCAAAGTCGGGCTGCCCCGCCAGAAGGTGAACTACCACCTCAAAGCCCTGGAACGCCACGGCTTGGTGGAGCTGGTGGAGGAGCGGCGCAAAGGCAACGTCACGGAACGGGTCCTGCGCGCAACGGCGGCCTCCTACCTGATCTCGCCCGTTGCCCTGGCTTCCGTCGCACCGGACCCGCGGCGGTTCTCCGACCGCTTCTCGGCGTTCTGGCTGTTGGCGCTCGCCTCCCGCACCGTCCAGGAGATGGGCAAGCTCATCTCCGGTGCGGCCCTGGCAAGGAAGAAGCTGGCCAGCTTCGCCATCGACGGCGAAATCACTTTCCGCTCCGCCGCTGAACGCGCGGCGTTCGCGGAAGAACTTGGGGTGGCGGTGACGCGCCTCGTGGACAAGTACCACGACGGCGGTGCTGCCGCAGTGGCGGGCGGCGGGCGCAAGCACCGGCTCGTCGTCGTCCTCCACCCCGCACTGAAGACCCCCTCGCAAACGGAAAAACCGGCAGATAAGGACCAAAGCAATGACTGACAACCGTAAATTCGAAATCGTGGCGGACACCGAGCTGCCCGGCACGCCCGAACGCGTCTGGAACGCCGTCACTGCCGACACAGCGGCCTGGATGTTCCCCACGGACCAGTGGCCCGCGGAGAAAACGGTGGAGGAGTACCCCACTCATTTGGTGTCGCGGATGGAGGGCCCCGACGGCTGGTTCAACCAGTTGGAACACGTCCTGGAGCCGTTGGAAGGTGGCCGCGCCAAGCTGCACTACGTCCACAGCGGGATTTTCGCCGACAACTGGGATGAGCAGTACGACGGCGCCAGCAAGCACACCCGCTTCTACCTGCACACCCTGGGCCAGTACCTGCAGTACTTCGACGGCAAGCCGGTGACGTTCACGGACATCCAGGCGCCGGCGGCGTCGCAGGTGCCGGATGGTTTCGTGCAATTGAAGAAGGCCCTGGGAGTCGACGGCACCGCTGCCGGGACTGCTGTTGACCTGGAGCTCGACGGCGTTGGGCGGCTGAGCGGCGAGGTGGACTTCTCTGATGAGAACTTCCTCGGCCTGCGGACGGCGGATGCCATGTACCGGTTCTTCGGCCGCAACGTTTTCGGGGCCCCGGTGGGGATGACCGTGCACGATTTCAGTGGTTCCGGAGATGCGGAGCTGACCGCGAAAACCTGGGGCGCCTTCCTGGAGAAGGTGTACGCGTAGGGTTCCCCTGCCTGGGTGCCTGGGTTCCCCTGTCCGGGGACTAGGGGGCCCAGGCGCGGGCCACCGATTCCAGGGCGGCTTCGTAAATGCCGGCCCAGTCGGTTTCCGGCGCATTCATCCGGGCCAGTTCCAAGCCCACCAGGCCGTGGACCTGGCCCCAGATAGCCATCGCCACCACCGTAGGGTCTCCGGCCCGGAGCCTTCCCGCTTCCTGCGCGGAGGTGACTGCCTCCACCAGGGGAAGCATCGAGTCGGAGGCGACTTCCGGCGTCGGAGTGCATTCAACGTACGCCGCCAGCGCGCCGCCGAACATCAGCCGATACAGCGCCGGGTGGTCCAGGGCCCAGGTCCGGTAAGCCCGGCCAAGGTCCAGCAGGCCGCCCGGAGCTGCCTGGCGCTGTGATTCGCCAAAGGAGCGGAAGCCGTCGTCGATGGCGGCCTGCAGCAGCTGGGCCTTGCCGCCGAAAAGCGAGTAGATGGCCGATGTCGACGTTTCCGCTGCCGTGGCGACGTCGCGCAGGGTGACGCGGGCGGGGCCCTCGCGGTCGACGAGTTCGGCCGTGACGGCCAGGAGTCTTTGCTGGACCAGATGGTCATGAACGATGGGTCTTGCCATGCCTTCCATTGTTTCATAACATCGTTTCATAACATTGTTATGAAACCGGACCTGAGAGTCCACAAAGCGAAGGAATGTCATGGCACAAAAAGTCTTTCCCGGCCGCTTCACCGCAGACATCGGCCGCAGCGACGTCACGGTCTTCCTCATCGGCATGCGGGCCAACAAGTGGTGGAAGATGGGCCAGGTAGCCAAGGTTGCCTCGGCCATGCCCGCCATGATGCAACACCTGGCCACCAACCCCGACGCCGGCCTGCTCGGGAGCGAACAGTGGTTTGGGCGCACCACCATCATCCTGAGCTACTGGGAAAGCCCGGAACACCTGCGGCGGTTCGCGGCGGACCGGGACTCGCCCCACCTTGGGCCCTGGCGGAAGTTCATGAAGGAGATCGCGGGCAGCGGCGACGTTGGCGTTTGGCACGAGACGTACCAAGTTCCCGCGTCCGGCATCGAAGTGGTGTACAACGGCATGCCGCTGTTCGGCCTGGCCAAGGCGACAACGCAGGTTCCCATCGGCCCCGGCACGAACACGGCCAAGCAGCGGATGGGTTCAGCCAAGCTCGCGGGCCAGTCGTAATAGCCTGGCGTATCAGCGCTGCGTAGCGGGCCAGCGAATGAAACCAGGGATCCAGACGCCTGGCCCAATGCACTGGGTCAATCAGACGCTGTTCACTAGCTCCTGGCTGCTTGAAGTGCGCGAATGTCATCAGCGACCGGCGCGCCATCACAGTCAAGTCCTGCAGCGATCAGTTCCTGGTAATGCTGGATCTTGGCTTCCAACGCTGCTTGAGCTTGATCAATCTTGCGACGGCGCTCCTTCAGCAACTCCCGGGCGCGCTCCAACAAGTCGATTCTGCGGCCGTGGCTCGCTGCACCCTCCATGAGCAACTGAACGAAGGTTTTCATCTTGGACGTCGACATTCCAGTGTCGCGAAGGGAGGTCAGCAGCAACACGAGATCACGCTCCTGCGGCCCGTACTGCCGCCGCCCCGAGGAACCACGGCGCACTGTTGGCAGGATGCCAACACGTTCGTACCAGCGGAGAGTATCACTGCCCATCTCGCCCTCACCGCAGTTTCCAGGTTCTCTCCTGGCGAGAGCCTGCTCATCCACGCCGGCGTCGGCGGACTGGGATCCCAATTCGCGCAGGTTGCCCGCGCACTCGGCGCAGGCCGTGTCGATGCCGTTGTCGGTACGCCAGCCAAGCAGGACATCGCGCACGAGCTCGGCTACGACCATGCCTATCTGCGCAGTGATGTGGCATCAATGGACGCTGATACCTACGACATTGTTATCGATCCCGTCGGGGGTGCGGCGACAAAGGCCGGGTTCGGCGTTCTACGCGCAGGAGGACGTTTGGTTCGCGTCGGCAACGCATCGCAATCTCCGGATGTTGCACTCAGCTCCATGGCTCACTGGATCGAGAACAAAACCACTGCAGGGTTCAATGTTGGCGCGTGGCTGGCCGAGCGGCCGGAGGAGGGCGCAGCCTCACTCCGGTGGGCTCTCGAGGCCGCGGCCCGGGGCGAGATACGCGTCGATCTGACACGAGTGGGCGAGGTCAACGAGGTTCCGGATCTCCTGGCCGCCTTGGAGCGGGGCGATACCACCGGCAAACTCGCCGTCCGCATGGCGGTTGGCCGACACAGTGAGATCTTGCTTTAGTCCGATTGGGACCCCTAGCGCTGTGGGAAGTTCTCCCCATTTGCTCGGACGGTGATCTGTCTTACAGTCGGGGAAGCGTCCAAAAGAGGGCAACTCAACATCGTCGGCGAGGTTGCCCTCGGTTTCAAATCCCAGGCAATTGCAAAATCATACAAACCGCTTCAGGAGTGAATATGAACTTCAAAAAATCCTTGACCGCAACCGTTGTCGCGTTGGGACTTGCCACTGGGGCAGGCTTAAGTGCCGCAGCCTCAGCCAACGCTTCGTCTATGTGGCAAACCAGGCAGAGTACCTCCTCGGCCTGCTGGAGTAGCGTAAATGCCAAAGTCGTTGACCTGTTGCGGCGTGGCAACAAGGTCGAAATGACGAACTGCTCCGGTGTCTCCGCAGCCGCTGGCGGCGGCTACATGGGGATCATCCTCTATTCACGAAAGTAGTTAGCCCGCTGGCCACAGGTCAGGGACGTCACCCTGACTGTGGGTGCCCTCCCTGACCTGTTCATGCCTTAGGCGACGGCGGCCGGGCGCCCGGGTTTGAGGGTCCGGCGTAGTTGCGGGGAAGTGTCGAGCTTGTCCTGGGCGGCGCGCAGGGCACCGACGGCAATCTCCAACTGAGCCGGGGGCAAGGTGTAGGGCACGCGCAGGTAGTGCTCGAACGCGCCTCCCACGCCGAAGCGCGGACCGGCGGCCAGGCGCACGCCGAAGTCAGGTGCCAACACCGTCAGGGCGGTGCTGCATGGACTCGGCAGCCGGCACCAAACAGTCAATCCACCCTTGGGCGTTTCCACCTCCCACTCGGGCAATTGCTGCCCCAGGAGTCGCAACAGTGATTCCCGGTTATGGCGCAGCTCCTCGAGGCGTGCGTCCAGGGGATCGGAGAACGACCTGATCAGGCGCGCCGCCGCCAGTTGCTCAACCACGGGGCCACCCAGATCCATGACGGTACGGGTCGCTATGAACCGGGCGACGAGGTCCTCGTCCGCCCGGATCCAGCCGGTCCGCAGGCCCGCCCAATGGGACTTGCTGAGCGAGCCGATGGAAACCACGACGGGACTGAAGGCGGACATCGGAGCTGTGCGGACGCCGTCGAGGTTCAACCCGCGAAGCGTCTCATCAACAACCAGCACCGTCCCCGCGGACGCGGCCGCGCGGGCCAGTCGCCGGCGCTGCAGATCGGACATGATGCGCCCGGTCGGGTTGTGGAAGTCCGGAACGAGGTAGGCCATCGCGGGCCGTTGGTGGTTCATCATGGCCACCATGGCGTCGATGTCCCACGCCGGAGAGGTTCCCGCAGGCAAGGCGACCGGGAGGATCCGGCATCCTGCGGCACGGATGGCATCCAGGGCATTGGGGTAGCTGGGGTGTTCCACCATGACCCGGTCCTGCTTGCCCGCCAGGGTCCGCAGCACGATGTTCAGCGCATGCTGCGCCCCGGAAGTGACAAGGATCTGGTCAAGGGTGGTGGGCACGCCTTCTGCCGAGTATTTGTCCGCGATCGCCTCGCGAAGGGCCGCTACGCCCACGGCGTCGTAACCGAAGCCCGGCAGGAGCGCCGGTAGCTCGGTGAGTGCTTCCGCGAAGGACCGGTGTACTGCTTCACCCGCCGCGGGCAAGGAGGCGTAGGCCAAGTCGAGGATACCCTCCGGTGCGGCCAGGCCAGGCATGCTCGCCGGCGTCGAGCGGAAGGGGATGCAGGTCCGCCCGCGGCTGCCCTGCCCGGCCGTGAGGAATCCTTGTTCCCGGAGGCTCGCGTACGCGGCCGTCACGGTGGTGCGGCTGACGCCCAGCGACTGGGCCAGCGCCCGCTCGCTGGGCAGCGCGACGTCCAGCGGGATGCGACCGTCCATCACGAGTAAACGCACGACGTCGGCGAGCTCGCGGTAGGCGGGCAGGACGCCGGCGTTCCACTGCCCCAGGAGACGGAGGAGGGCGGTGGGATTCAGTGAGGGAGCCATAAGACCAGTATTCCAAACTGGCTATGGAATACAAGGCCAGTTTTCTTGGAGGATGGAGAACATGATGACCCGCAGAATCACTCAACTCCTGATCGGCCTGGCAATGTACGGCATTTCCCTGGCCATGTTCATCCGGGCCGGCCTTGGGCTGGACCCTTGGGATGTGTTCCACCAAGGCCTGTCCCAGAAGACCGGCTTCAGCATCGGCGTAGTGGTCATCGCGGTCAGCTTCCTGGTTCTCCTGCTCTGGATCCCGCTCCGGCAGATGCCCGGCATCGGTACCATCGCCAACGCGGTCCTGGTGGGCCTCTTCGCAGACCTTGGACTCTGGCTTATCCCGTCGTTCTCGCACCTCGGCGGGCAGATCGCCATGCTGGCCGGCGCCGTGATCCTCAACGGCATCGCCTCCGCCTGCTACATCGGAGCCCGCTTGGGTCCCGGGGCGCGTGACGGGCTCATGACGGGCCTTGTCCGGCGCACCGGGTGGTCCGTGCGACTGGTCCGCACCGGCATCGAAGTAGTGGTCCTGGCTGTGGGGTTCCTGCTGGGCGGCTCCGTGGGAGTGGGCACCGTGGTCTACGCCCTGGCCATCGGTCCGATCGTGCAGGTCCTGCTGCCGAAGTTCATGGTCCCGGAGCGGCCAAAGGCAACGGCCCCCACGGAAGCCGTGGAGGCCGCAGCCGCTGCGTGAGCCTAGTCCTCCCGCCTAGCGGCACGCCTCCAAGTCCTCGCCGTAGCGCAACCAGTCCGGCAGGTCCCGGGCCAGCGCGTCACGGATGGTGGGAGATCCTGCGCTCCTCCAGTCGACGTCGTCGTTAATCTCGATCTCGTACTTCTTCCACTCGAACCAGTTGATCATTTTCAACTGCGGATACTTTTGGTGGGTTTCGGCGGAGAAGACCTGGCGCCACCATGCCTGCTTGACGTCCAGCTCGGAGGCCCCGCTGCGGGCAGGAGTGAAGATCGCTGCGGTCTCCGGGATGGCCACAGGGCGGTTATGGTCCACACCGTATACCTGGTAGAAATCCGGCACGGCACTGTCGTTACCTGCTGTGCCGCTGTACGTGCCCGTGAGCATGGCCAGGAACTTGCCCGGTTCGGCAATGTCGTTGTTGCCCCAAGGCCGCTGGTTGCCCCAGTGGTAGAGCGAGACGCCCACCCAATCCACGGCGTCATCCCCCGGATAGTAGGGAGCGTAGGTGTCATCGGACATCGTGAGCGTGCCATCGTGGTCGGTGTCCAGCGCGGCAAAGTCCGGGGTGCCCGGACGGGCCGCGAACTGGCCACCCGTAAACGGATAGCCTCCGCCGTAGTTGGGTGCCCACATCATGGAGGTGCCGGGAGCTTGGGAATGAATGGCTGCCGCCACCTTCCGGAACACCTCCACGTAGCGGATCGGCTGCTGGCCCCACGAGTACCAGGAGCCGTTCATCTCATGCGCAAAACGCACGACGACGGGCGTCCCCTGATCGTTGATGGCCCGCAAGTCTGTGGCCAATTTCGCGATCACCTCATCGCTCATGGTCGCCAGGCCGCCGTGCGGCTCAAGGGTCAGGAGCAGCGCACCGCCCGTTGCCCGGACCTGGGTGACGGCGTTCGTGGTGTGGGACCACGTCTCGTCGTCGTAGGGGATGTCCGAGAACTGGACCACCACCGCGGGATCATGGCCGAGGTTTGCGCGGTGTTCGGCCAAGGTCTCTGAATCCCAATCCAGGTTGACCCCAAGAAGCACGCCATCTTTGGGAATGATGGATGCCGCATCCGCGGCCCTGCACAAGGACAACGCCTGGACGATGGGGACCACTTCCCTGGAAGCGAACCCCAAACCGGTGGCGGCCAGTGCTGTTACCACGACGGGAACAAGAAGGCTTGCACGCCTCCGTTTGCGGTCAGGATGGCCAGTGAAGGAAGGCGGAGCCGGCTTCTGGCGCGGCGGCCGTGGCGGAGACACTAATGTCCGGGCCATGTCAGCCCCAACCAAGAGTGCGTGGACGTCGGGTGAACACGTTGAGCCAGGCGAACCTGGACGTCAGGCGGCGTGCACGCACGAGTGTCCGACCACCGTCTACGGCTTCCTCGCGTGTCTCGTAGACACGGGCGACCTGCCCCAGATGGGCCTGGAGGCGGGTGGTTTCGAGCGCCAGGGAGTTACCGAAAAGGCGAAGATCTCCTCCGCGGGCGCGCAGGAAGTGCAGCACCTCCAGAAGACCGACGACGCCGGACGCGCCGATGGTGGTCACTGCGGTCACGTCGAGCAGGACCAGCACGGGCCCGTCGGTTGCTGCCTTGGCTGAGTCCTGCCGGATGGCCTGAACGGTTGCCGCGTTCAACGCACCGGTGAGGGTCAGGTCGACGTGCGCCAGTGATGTGGGGACGATGTTGTGGACACGGGAAAGTGTGGACATGGTGGTCGCTCCTGGCTGGGGGTTGGAACGGCGGTCGTGGGGAAAGGTAGCCGGTCAGCTCTCACTGTGCGGCGTTGTGATGTGCGGTGCTCAGGTGTGTGGCCCTGCGCTGTGCGGGGCTCCAGCGGAATCCGGCCCGAGGACCTCAACGAGTTCCCTGGGGACGGGCACGGGATCCTTCAGGTCATCTCCGGGACCCCGGTACCTTGCGGCGCCGATCACCACACTCAAAAGGGCCAGGTCCAAGGCCACCCAGGCAAGGGTGATGAGGGTGGGGTACAGGGGAGCTTCGCCGGTCGCTGCCCTGGCTATCCCTATGCCCGAACACAAAACCAGGACGGCCATGGCCCCGATCTGGAGCCGCACGTGCTGGAAACCGCGCCCAGTGGCCTGTTTGCTTTTGGCAGTGACCGAGAACGCCAGGTGTTTGCCCAGAAAGACGGCTGCCGCGCCGGAACATGTCGCCGCGATCCACGTGGGGAAGAGAGCAAAGGACCACTGCTGGCCGCGCCAGAGACCCTTGGCTCCGTTGCCCGCCACCTGGAAGAGCAGCTGGCAGGAAATGAAGAACGGCAGGAACAAACAGAAGAAGACCACGGGGCTCGCCGTGAGGGGGTAGGTTCCCGCGACCAGGAAAACCACCGGCGCCGCAATGTAGCTCAAGGCGGCGAAGCCGTTGAGGTAACTGGTCATGGTGCCCAGGTACATGAGGCGCTGTGCCAACGTCAGGCCGCGAAGGAACAGCGGATTGTCTTTGAAAAACACCTGCATGGTGCCGGCTGCCCAGCGGTGGCGCTGCGACAACATGGTGGACACGTCCTCCGGGGCCAGCCCGTGCACCAGCACTTCATGGTGGTAGACGCTTCCCCATCCCATGGCGTGAAGGTGCATGGCGGTTGCCATGTCTTCGGTGATGGTGGTGGTGTCCATCGGGTGGATGGCAAGTGCCTGGTCCGTGTGCGCCACATCCACCGATTCCAGCACCGCGTCAAGTTCAGGCACCACATCGTCCATGGCATCGGGGTTCCCCAACGCCGCAGCATGGAAGGAGACGCGGAGTTCGAAGGTGATTTCCGCCAGGACATCGCCCCTGCGGACCTGATGTTCCGCGCGGGTGATCGCCTCCAGCGCCTGCTCAACCACCGGCATGGCCGCCGGATGCCGCCTGCCCAGCTCGCCAAGGAGATCCTGCAACCGGGTGCGACCCCTGCGCAGGGCGCTCCATGTATGTTCGGTGGCGGTCCGGGTGTAACGCGTCAGGCCCAGGGCCATGAGGGCTTCCCTGCGCAGGACAGCATTGGAACCGCAGAAGAACGCCGCATCCCACCCGTCCTTGCCCTGCTGGATAGGTCCGTAGAACAGCTCCGCCTGGCTGCCCAGGGGATCACGGTCAGGAACATTCCAAAAGTGCTGCGGCGTCTGGACGAACGCCACCTCTCCGGCATCAAAGTAGCCAAGGACACGGTCCAGGAACCGGGGTTCCGGGACTTGGTCCGCGTCCAGAATGGCCACGAATTCACCGGTGGTCATGGAGAGGGCATTATTGACGTTGCCTGCCTTGGCGAACCGCTGCCGGCCATCCCATTCGGGGCCCCGCCTGATGTATCCGACGCCGATCTGCCGGGCTGCCGTGGCGAAGTCGCTGCGGTCGCCATCGTCCAGGATCCACGTTTCGTGCGGGTATTCCATGTCCCTGGCCGCGATGGCCGTCCTGAGGACGAGGTCGAGCGGCTCGTTATAGGTGGCGATGAAAACGTCCACGGTCCTGCCCGGCAGGGCAGGAGGGGGAGGCGGGCGCCGTCGTGCATTCCACATGGTGGCCGCGTATAACGCCGATTCGCCCAGGCTGTACGTTTCCGCCGCAACGAGGGGCAGGGAAATCCACCACGCGTCCCACGCAACGGTGCCCGACCAGCGCCAACTGATGTAGATCAATCCAAAGGAAACCACCAGGACGGCAAGGATCCTTACCAAAATCTGCTTACGAATGCCCATTTTTAGCCTCCGGGTAACTGCTGGGGAAAAGGCAAAGGCACGTCAGTCTGTCCGGACGCCGCTAGGCGAAAGTTGGGAAGACACGGCTGACGCGCCTGGAGCATGCATCGTCGATGCTCAGAGGAAGGAAACACGTTGCGAACGGAATTTACCTGTCCTTATCCCACTCTCGCCCGCTCACATTTCGTCGCCGTTACGGACTTGATAAGTAATTTCGCGCGGAATATTTCCTCGCAGTGACGTTTTGCGTGTCGCTACAAAAAGCCTTGCGTGCGTGGCGAAAAGGCGGTCAGAGTGGCAACCATGAAGCGAAGACTCATGCCTTTGGTGATGGTCATCGTCGGACTGGCCGTCTCAGCGACACTCATCGCTCCTGAACCGCCGGCGCTGGCAGCGGCCGGCATGCCGGCTCCCGGTGCGTTGGTGTGGAGCGATGAATTCAACGGACCAGCCGGAACAGCGCCCGACTCCGCCAAATGGGTCCACGACACCGGGGGATCGGGGTGGGGTAACGGCGAACTCCAGTACTACACCGCCAGCACGCGGAACGCCGCCGCCGACGGGCAAGGCAACCTTGCCATCACCGCGCGGCGGGAAAACCCGGCCGGAAATCAATGCCATTACGGGGCATGTCAGTACACCTCCGCGCGCCTCTTGACGGCGGGGAAGTTCAGCCGCACCCAGGGCCGGTTCGAAGCCCGGCTCAAACTGCCCAAAGGACAAGGAATGTGGCCCGCGTTCTGGATGTTGGGCGACAACGTTTTCACTGATGGCTGGCCCAACAGCGGCGAGCTCGACGTCATGGAAAACGTCGGCAAGGAACCCGGGACAACGTGGGGAAGCATCCACGGTCCCGGGTATTCAGGTGCAAACGCCGCCAACGCCAGCTACACCTTGCCGCACGGTGCCGCGTTGGGGGACGCTTTCCACACGTTCACCGTGGATTGGGCGGCGGATTCCATCACTTGGTACATCGACGGGGTCCCGTACTCACACAAGACCAAGGCCAACACACCCGGGCCATGGGTATTCGACCACAACTTTTTCCTGCTGCTGAACCTGGCCGTGGGTGGTTATTGGCCCGGAGCGCCGGATTCAGGCACCACTTTTCCGCAGGCGCTCCTGGTCGACTACGTCCGTGTGTACGAGCTCGCTGCGGCTCCGTCAGCGGCTCCCGCCAGTGCCAGGATCCAGGGCTACGCGGGCAAATGCATCGATGTTGCCGGACGCCAGGCCACCGACGGTGCCCAGCTGCAACTGTGGGACTGTGAGGCGGCTGCCTCCGAACAATGGACCTTCGCTTCCAACGGCACGGTGCAGTCGTTGGGCAAATGCATGGACGTGGCCTGGGGTTCCACCAGTAACGGCGCCCGCGTCCAGCTGGCCACGTGCAACGGAAACGCCGCGCAGCAGTTCGTGCTGAACTCTGCCGGAGATCTGGTACACCCCCAGGCGAACAAATGCGTGGACGTAGCCGACTGGTCGTGGTCGAATGGTTCACGCCTGCAGTTATGGGATTGCGCCGGGTCCGCCAACCAGAAATGGTGGCGGACGGTGTAGAAAACGTCCGACGGCGACGCGCAGCCAGCGCGGATCCGACGACTATTGCTGGGGCGGCTGGGGAGCTTCCTGGAGTAGTCGGCGCGGTTTGCATGGGGCGCGGCGCCGTCGCGGCGGTTGCCGCTGTGCCCGGCCGGGACGAATCCGACGTCTCGGCCGGGCCACGGTTTCACGGGTAGGTGTCCGGGAAGTGGGCTGGCAAGAGCCGGTCTCCAGGGACTTGGTCTCCAGGGATCCGGGGCTTCTAGGGAGCGGGTTGGCAGCGCGGGCAGAAGTAGATGTCGCGTTCTTCGGTTCCGTCCGGTCCTGCCAGCAGGCCACGGCGGATCGTGGCGCCGCATCGCCTGCAGGGTTGGCGTTCCCGGCCGTAAACCCAGTAACCGGGACGCAGGGCTCGTGGGCCCAAAGTGGTCCGGCGGCCAGGTCCAAGGTTTTCGCCGAGGAGGCGTTTGGCGTCGGTGACGGTCTTGGCCAGATCCGGGACTTCTCCGACAGGCAGGGCCGGGTGGATGCCCGAAAGGTAGCATGCCTCGCAGCGGTAAATGTTGCCGATCCCTGCCAGTTTCCGTTGGTCCAGCAAGGCGAAGCCGACCGTAACGTCCGGCTCGGCCTTCAGCCTGCGCAGGGCTTCTTCCTCGTCCCAGTCCGGCCCCAGGAGGTCGGGTCCGAGGTGTCCCACGATTTTGTCTTCCTCGGCGGTGGGCACGACTTCCAGGATGCCCAGGGAGAACCCGACCGCGTCGGCAGTTGCCGTGCGAAGGACGCAACGTGCCGTGTGGCCCGGCTTGGTCCATCGACCACCCGGCGGGTAAATCATCCAGTTACCCTCCATTTTGAGGTGGGAGTGGATGGTCAGTGCCCGGGGTTTCCTGCTGGCACCGGGCTCGTCGTCAACGGGGCCGGTCAAGCGCATGAGCAGGTGCTTGCCCCTGGGGACCACTTCGGTCATGGTCCAGCCAGTCAGGTTGAGGGTGGCGAAACGGGGCACACGGAAGTCGGAAGCTGTGATGACTTTGCCCGCCAAGGCCTCGTTGAGCCGGTTGGCGGCCCGCCAAATAGAATCGCCTTCAGGCACGGATCCGTAGTCCCTTCGGAGTGGAGTAGGCCCCGGCGGACGCCAAAGCAGCGGCAATCGGGGTGTCCAGGAGGTCGTGGCCGTTGACCTTCTCCATGAAGAGCTTGTCTACGGCTCCGCGACGCACCACATCAACCAGCGCCTGGGCGGCAACAGCCAACACGGGCTCTTCCTGGTTGAAGGTGAGCAGCGTCTTGCCGCCGCGTTCGACGTAAAGGACCAGGGCGCCGTCGACCATGACCACCAGCGCCCCCGCCTTGCGTCCGGGCCGGTGGCCGGACCCGGCGTCGACGGACAGGGCCGGCCAAGGGAGCGCTGCACCGTACGGGTTCGCGGGATCGGTTGCGGCCAGTGCAAGGGCAACGGGCTCCGCCTTGGAGATGCGGGCGTCTTCAGTGAATGACCTCAGCCGGTCCACCGTCGCGGGGACGGCGAACTGGGCCGCTCCGAGGTGCTCGATGAAGTAACCGCGGCGGCACCGCCCGGCTTCTTCGAGCCGTGCAAGGACTTTGTACATGAGGCCGAAGCCGCCGATGATGTTCTCCGCCATGACCGAACCGCGGGTCACCACACCGTACCTGTCCAGCAGCAGCTCAGCGGTGCCCCGGGCATGGATGGTGGGGTCCAGTTCGGGCGCAGGCAACGCCGACCACCGGCCCACAGCCGAGGGTGGTGCCGGTGCAACGCCGCCGCTAACCGAGCCGTAGCGTCCGCCGGTGAGACCGGGCGAGCCCAGCAGTCCGGTCCCGTGCGAGCGGCCAAGCCTGCTCATCCGCGGAGTCCTCGCCCTGGGGGCCTTGGCAACTTGCCGGTGGGCTGTCTTGCCGCCGGAGATCATGGCCCGCACGGGGGCGAAGGTATCGCCGGTGACGCGGCCGGCCCACACCAGGTCCCACAGGGCCGTCACGACGGCGTCGTCGCTGAGTACTGCGTCCATGCCGCCTGCCACTTCGGTAAGTTGCCGGAAGAAGTAGCCGCCTCCGGCGCTGAAGTGTTCCAGGAGCCGCTGCTGTGCGTCGCCCGGTTCAAAGTCAGGTGCGGGGTTGAGGGTCAGTTCTGCGGAATCGGCCACGTGCAGGCTGATCCAGCCGTCGTTTCCTGGCAGCGACCCGGCCCCGGACCAGAGGAGTTCCCCGGCCGCCATCAGTTCATCGAGCATGGCCGGTTTGTAGTCAGCCACGCGGCTCGCCAGCACCAGCGGTTCCCAGGCGGACGCGGGGATGGGTACTCCGGAGAGCTGGTCCACGGCCGTGATGATGCCGTCGAGTCCGCGGAGCGCCTGGCTGCGGGACTTTCCGGGGGTGGTCACGTTCTGCCATGCAGGAAGGAACCGTCCGTAGGCTGCTGTGTCCACGGGTTCCACTTCGGCCCGCAGCGCGGCGAGGGAACGACGCCGGAGCTTCCTGAGGACCTCGGCATCGCACCACTCGCTGGAGGGCGGTGCGTCAATGGTCATCAGTTCCGGTTCAACGGCTTCGGTGGGCTGCTCCGCCACAGCGTGCGGCCGGAACTCGCCTTCCACCACGCGGCCATCCCCGGCCAGGCGTTTCAGGGCGGTATTGACGACAGCGACGCCCAGCCCCAGCCTCGACGCTGCCTCCGCGGCAGTGAAGGGCCCATGGGTGCGGGCGTAGCGGGAAACGAGATCGCCCAGGGGATCGCTGACCGGTTCGATGAAGGCCAGCGGAACGCCCATGGGCAGCGGGACACCGATGGCGTCGCGGAGCCGGGCCGCGTCCTCTACCGCAGCAAAGCGTTCGACGCCGCCGATTGTCACTTTGAGTGCGCGGTTGGCTTTCTGCAGCGCAGCGAGGTGGGATTCGGCGTCGAACACTGTGCCGTGGGGAGCGGCCGGAGGTGTTTCCTCAACGTGGTCCGGATCGTCGGGGTCCAGCGGATGGTCCAGCGGCTGGTCCAGCGTGGCCGGTTGCAGGGCAGCCTCAGGCTGTTCCATCCCTTGCAGCCGCTCGGCCACCTCGTCGATGCTGAGTGGGCCGAGGAGTCGCAGCAGGTCAGCGGCTCCTTCCATCCCACGGACCCGGCGGTCCGGTGCAAGCCGTTGCAGCTCCATTTCGGTTGCGTCGATGACCGCGGCATCCAGGAGTTCGCGCAGTTCCACGCGGCCCAGGAGTTCATTGAGCAGCGTCGAGTCCAGTGCCAGGGCGGCAGCCCGCCGCTCTGCCAAGGGGGAGTCGCCCTCGTAGAGGAACTGGGCTACGTATCCGAACAGGAGTGACTTTGCGAAAGGCGAGGGCTGCTGGGTGGTGGTTTCCACGATCCGTAGTTCGCGGCGCTCCACGGATGCTGCGATGTCTTTCAGCGCGGGCAGATCGTAAACATCCTGCAGGCATTCCCGCACCGTTTCGAGCACGATGGGGAAAGAGGGGTACTTCCGGGCGACATCCAGCAACTGGGCCGAGCGCTGCCGTTGCTGCCACAGGGGTTGACGCTTTGCGGGATTCTGCCGGGGGAGGAGCAGGGCCCTGGCGGCGCATTCGCGGAATCGTGAGGCGAACAGTGCGCTGCCACCGACCTCTGCCGTGACAATCTGTTCAAGTTCTTCGGGGTCGAAGAGGAACAGCTCAGCTCCGGGTGGTTCGTCTTCCATCATGGGCACGCGGAGGACAATCCCGTCGTCAGCGGCCATGGCCGAGCCGTCCAGGCCGTAGCGTTGCTGCAGGCGTTGTCCGACGGCGAGGGCCCACGGGGCGTGGACCGGCATGCCGAAGGGACTGTGCAGGACCACCCGCCAGTCTCCGAGTTCGTCGTGGAAGCGCTCCACCACCAGGGTCCGGTCACTGGGAACGATTTCCGTGGCTTCCTTTTGTTCCCGGAGGTATTGCAGCAGGTTGCTGGCGGCAAAGGCATCCAGGCCGCTGGCTTGGCAGCGTTCCATGGCGGGGGCATCATCGGCAGCTGAGAGTTCCCGGATGAAGGCGCCCAGTGCTTTGCCCAAATCAACAGGACGGCCCAGGGAATCACCCTTCCAGAAAGGAAGCTTCCCGGGCTGGCCGAAAGCGGGGGAGACCAGCACGCGATCGTGGGTGATGTCCTCGATCTTCCAACTGGTGGCACCGAGGGCGAAGACATCGCCTACCCGGGACTCGTACACCATCTCTTCGTCGAGCTCGCCGACGCGGCGTCCGCCCTTCGCTGCGCGGGCAGAGGCCGTGGGTTCACTGCCGTCCGCACTGGCCGTGGAGGACGAGCCCTCAACTTCTGTGCCGATGATGTAGACGCCAAAGAGGCCACGGTCCGGGATGGTACCGCCGGAGGTTACCGCCAGGCGTTGGGCGCCGGGCCGGCCTTCGATGGTTCCTGCGTGCCGATCCCAGATGATGCGTGGCCGGAGCTCAGCAAATTCGTCCGAGGGGTAGCGGCCTGCCAACAGGTCCAAGGTGGCCTCGAACGCTGAGCGTGGAAGGCTGGCGAACGGCGCCGAACGACGCACTGTGCTGAACCACTCTTCGACGTCGATGCTTCCCAATGCCGTGGCTGCGACCGTCTGCTGGGCCAGGATGTCCAGGGGGTTGGTGGGTATGCTCAGCCGCTCGATCTGGCCACTGAGCATCCGCTCGACGGTGACGCTTGTGTGCAGGAGGTCAGCCCGGTGCTTGGGGAACAACACGCCTTCGGAGATCTCGCCCACCTGGTGGCCGGCACGTCCCACGCGCTGCAGTCCGCTGGCTACCGACGGCGGCGATTCCACCTGGATCACGAGGTCCACGGCACCCATGTCGATGCCCAGTTCCAAGGAGGACGTGGCAACGACGCAACGCAGCCTGCCCGACTTGAGGTCGTCCTCGATCATGGCGCGCTGGTCCTTGGAAACCGAGCCGTGGTGGGCGCGGGCGAGGACAGGATCCGCGCCGGTGGTACTGCCTGCCTGGGCCATCATGTGCGCGGGGGTTGACGTGGAGGCCGGAACGGCAGGGTTGGGCCCGCCCGCGTTGGACTCGGGGGCCGCCCATTCCCCACCTCCCACTGCCATCAACTGGCGTTCGGCATAGATCTCATTCAAGCGGGCCGTCAGGCGCTCCGAAAGGCGTCGGGAGTTCGCAAAGACAATGGTGGATTGCTTGGACAAAACCAGATCTACGATCTGTTCCTCCACATGCGGCCAGATCGACGCCTGCGGTTGCAGCCCTGACGCCGGGCCGGAATCGAACGCTCCGGCCGCACCCTGCAGGTCCGACATGTCCTCCACAGGCACAGTGACCGTGAGGTTCCAGTTCTTCTTTGACGGCGGCGCGACAATCTCCACTGGAGCCTGGCCGGCCAGGAACTGGGCCACCAACTCGCGGGGCTGGACCGTGGCAGAGAGCCCGATGCGCTGCGCGGGCTTGGGAAGCAACGCATCCAAGCGCTCAAGGGAGACAGCCAGGTGTGCCCCACGCTTGGTACCCGCAACGGCGTGCACTTCGTCAATGATGATGGTGTCCACTTCGCTGAGCGTCTCCCGGGCACGGGACGTCAGCATAAGGAACAGGGATTCCGGGGTGGTGATGAGGATGTCCGGAGGGTTGGTCAGCAGCGTGCGGCGATCCGCCGCCGTCGTATCTCCGGAGCGAACGCCCACCGTCACCAGTGGTGCCGGCAATCCCAAGCGCTTGGCGGTCTGCGTGATGCCGATCAGCGGTGACCGGAGGTTTCGTTCGACGTCGACACCCAGCGCCTTAAGCGGTGAGATATAGAGGACGCGTGTTTTGGTTTTCGGACGCTTGGCCCGCCCCTTGCCGTTCGCCGGCACGCTCTCCAGCCCGGGGAGCGTGTCAGTGGGGGTGGCGTGCAGTCTGTCCAGGGCCCACAGGAAGGCGGCGAGCGTTTTACCGGATCCGGTGGGCGCTACGACCAAGGCATGGGAGCCCGAAGAGATGGCATTCCAGGCGCCGTCCTGCGCAGGCGTGGGCTCGGAAAAAGCGCCGAGGAACCATTCCCTGGTTGCCTGGCTGAAACGGCTGATGGCGCCAACGGACGTCTGCGGCTCCTGCATTCATCCATCATGCCCCACGGCTCCGACAGAATAAGCCGGAACCGTGGGGGAGCGGTCAAACAGCCTGGAAGGCAGTGACTGTCAGCAGCTTGATCCCGGCGTTGCTGCACGCATCGTGCTGTTCGGCGACAAACAGCGAGGCAGTGTCATTCGGCGGGTAGATGCGCAGCCCGGCCGCAGGAACCTTGGTGCAGTCGCCGTAGTTGCCCGCCTGCGTGTAGCGGATTTCCGCCCACGCCGACTTGCCCGGAGCCAGCTCGATCTTGGTCACCGGGGTGGTGGTTTCGCGGGTTGCCGGTTCGCCGATCGGTTCGCCATTGGCGTCTGCCGTCAGGGATACCCCGGCGAAGCCCTCAACAATGCACGGAGCCGTTCCCGAGTTCGTCAGGATCAGCTTCTCGTAGACGCTGCCGGCTGCTCCGCCACCAGTGGCATCGGTGGCCGCAGTCAGGCTTGCGGCCTTGCACTGTCCAACGGCTGCAGGAGGCGCGGACGTGGTGGTCGGGGTGGGAGACTGCGAAGGCGTCGTGGAGGCCGTCGCGGAGGGGGAGGCCGACGTCGACGATGCCGAGGGTGTGGAAGAACTTGGCGGGGCACTGCTTGATTCCGCCGGGCTGGGGCTTGGCCCGCAAGCCGCAAGAAGCAGCAGCGAGGCGGCCGCCGTCGTCGTCACAAGACCGGTTTTGATGCGCTGAGTCCACATGGGCACCAGCCTTGCTTCGGCGGTGGCGCTAGTCAATTCAGCCACGGGTTACAGGGCAGATTGGCGCCCGGATCGTGATCTTCCGGGCGCCACCTGCACTGATTTACTTGGTGTCTGCCTTCACTGCGGCGGGCTTGGCCGAGCGGCTGCGGAAGAACGCCGCGCCACCGAGTCCGAGGCCCGCGATGCCTGCGATCAGGCCGGCCCAGCTCCGGGCCTGCGACCCGTCGTCGGTTACCGAGGACGCCTGCTCGGTGGAGACGCTGGCGGCAGCGTGGTGGTCTCCCGCAGCGTCCGCCGGGGTGATGGCGATGGCCGGAGCGGGCGACTTCAGGTCATCCTCGCTCTGGCCGTCCTTCGGAATCTCGATCCAGTCCGTCTTTCCCGTTTCGCACGTCTGGAACGTGGGGAAGTAGATGGTCTTGCCGGCAGCGTCAGGCAGCTTCACCGAGAGGACCAGGGCATCGCGCATGTGCGGATCCAGTGGCGCCTTGGCCGTGTACACGATCTGGCTGGTGCGCTTGGTGATGGACGTACCGTCGTCCAGCTTCTTGGGCTCGGCGAGGTTTTCCGTCACCTTCTCCACGTTCCAGTTCGGGTTGACGGTGGGGGTTGCGTCGGTCAGTTCCTCGGGGAGGCTGATGGCAATCTTGGTGGTGCCGGACGTGCCGCAACCGTGGGGAACGCTGAACGTCAACAGAGCGTAGGAGTTTGCCGCGGTCTTGTTGGGGTCGACGCCGACGTGGGCCGACGCCCCTGCGATACCGGCCATCATCAGGGCAGCGGTTCCACCGGCAACGGCGGTAGCGGACAGGGTACGGCGAAGCGAGGACTTCTTCATGGGGTTGCCTTTCGGGTGCGCCAAGTGAGGGGGCGCTGGGGTACGGGTTTGGGAGCCCGTCACCGTGCAAAGGCGTTTGCTGGCTTTGCAGCATTGGTGCTTTGCAGCTTGGGTGCCGGGCGGAACTAGCTAAGGACGACGACGGCGGGCGGGCCGCGGCGGCTGTCTTGCCTTAGGTTCCGCCAGGGGCGGGGGATGAAAACGTCAGGTGCGCCTACTGCGACAGGAGACGCACCGGCGTCGGGCCTGAACAGCAGCGTGGGCAGGGCAACCAGCGGTCGGAGCCACGCGGCCAGCTGCCAGAGCGCATCCTCGCCCTTGGCCAGGACCAGGGCAGACCCCAGGGTAGCCGCGACGTGCGCCATCAGCATCAGGACGCCCACGGTGGAACCAAGCTCGTGGGTATGTTCTGTCACCGTTTGCAGGGCAGGGTTCAGTGATTCGTTGCCGAGGTGGTGGGCTGTTCCTGGTGAGTCGGCAGCAACGGGCCCTAGGGCAGTGAAAGCCTCATGGAGTGCGAGTTGTCCTGCGCCGAGCAGCGCTGCCATGCTGACGGCGTTCAGCCGGAACCGGGTGGCCAGCGTGGTGGCCAGCGCCGTCAGCGCGAGCAAGGCCAGGAGCACCGGGGCCATCGGCAGCAATCCGCCGCCAATGACGTGGGCTCCGGCAGCCAAGCCAAGGATGACCAGCGCGATCGCGCCGGACCGCAAGGCGTGGAAGGGTGCCCGGGGCTGTGAAGTGCGCACGGGTCCTCCCTTTCTTCTTGCTCTTGTGTTCGCTTGTCGACGTGGACGGCAACGGCTTCGATTCTATCGGGAGTTCGGTGCCGGTCTGGTTCCGGATGGGTTCGCTGCCGCGTCTTGGGCGGCGGCTGCCGTCCGCCCCGCGATTGCACTGGCCGCAATGGTGATGAGCGCGCCCAAAAGCATCGCCGCGCCCTCGCCCGGTTGAAGAAGGTGCGACTGTGCGCCGATGGTCACGGCCGCTACGGGCACGCCGAGTTGGGATGCGGAGAGGACGGCCAGCGGCAGAGGCTGTCCAAGGAGCCGCATGGCGGCGTGAACCAAAAGGGTGCCCGCGCCAAGGCAGAGGCCCAGGAGAATCATTTGGGGGTTCGATCCGAGGTCGTTCAGGTTCAAGGACGCGCCAAGCCATACGAAGAAGACCGGTCCCAGGAAACCGTCACTCACTGCGAAAAGCTGATGGGCAAGCCGCCGGGGTTCACCCACGGCTGCCACGACAAGGCCAAAGGAGAACCCGGCCAGCATCACGGACACGTGCCCGAAAACGGCCAGACCTGCCAAGGCAAACAACAAGGTCAACTGGATTCGTAGCTCTAGCGCGAACTTTCTGTCTTCGGAGACGTCGTGCAGGCGGCCGCGTGTGCCGCGGCGTTCCAAGGCGCGAAGGATGACGTACAGGAGCAGCGCGCTGACTGCTACCGCGGCGGCGCCCAGAGCTGCGCGGCCCGCGTTGGGCGGATCGACCGCCAGGGGGAGTGCCACGATGCAGGCTATGTCGGCTATCGCCACCTGGGCGGTCATGGTCAGCACTTTGGGTCCGCGCAGTCCCAAGGAATCGACGATCGGCAGCACCAAGGCGGCCGAAGACGACGCCAGCAACACGATGTACACGGGCGCATGGCCGGTTCCGAAAACGGCAGCGATCCCCAAACCCGTCACGACGGCCAGTAGTGCCGCGGCCCCCGCTCTGGTCGCGCCGCCGCCCACGGCGGCCCTGATCGCTTTGTCCCGTATAGGGACGTGCGTGCCGGCAACGAACATGATCAGCGCGAAGCCGACATCGGCCATCAACGTAAACGCAGGGTCCCCGGGGTCCACTGCCTGCAGGCCTGTCCGGCCAATGACGATGCCCGCCAGCAGTTGGCCCAGGACAACAGGCAAATGCCATTTCCGTGGCAACGCGAGCAGCGGCCCCAAGAGGGCCGCTGCCGAGATCAGGGCGAGCTGAAAGAATGTCAACTGCTTTGCCCGGGCGTTGCTTTGCGCCGCGGAGTGAAGGTCGGACCCGGCGGTGCCGGTACGCGGGCCGGATCGGTTGTGGACCTACGACGGCGGAGCTCGAGTTTCAAGCTTTCCTCACCTCGGGCCATGGCCCAGTGATGGTTGGCGGAGAAGGCCGGTTTGAGGAGCCAGCTCAGCCTGCGTAGTAGCGGTTTGGCTGTGCTGACGCGCCAGTCGTAGGTGATGACAACTTCGGGGCCGTCGGTTTCGAACGTCCAGCGGCCGGTTCCATTCAGGTCGCCCTTGGCTGTGAGTGCGAAGCCGTCAAGGGTGACCGGTTCGGTGATGGTGAGCCGCCACCGCAAGGTGTAGGGGAGCCATCCCTTGGTGTGGAGGTCGAAGGAAGCACCCACGCCGTCGGGGCCGCCCGGGGTTACTCTCGTAACGTCCAGGTAGACCGATGGCCACCACTCCGTGAGGGTTCCGGCGTCGCCGAGGACGTCCACGACTTCCTCACGTGTGCCGGCCACTCGCCACACGGTGACGAACTCGTAGTCCGTGCTTTTGCCTTTTTGCTGTGATGACCTGGCCATTGCCGCCTCCACGGTCCGTGAGGTTCCGAGGGTGCCATGCGGCATCCGGCCTAAATCTACTCCTGGCCGCGGCGAAGGGTTAGATCCCGGCTCTTTGCCTTCGCGAAAGTCCCGAAACCTCGCCCCTCGACGCGCTATTTGCCGGTTTTCAGCAGTTTGTCCATGTCGAAGAGGGCTTCAAGGAGGCCCGCGGTCTCGGTCAAAGGCTGATCGGATCGGCCACCGCAGTTTTCAACTGACTTGGAGTAGCGTTCCCCGCCGCTGTCCCTGATGGTGATTTTCGATCCCGTGCCTCCCGTGCAACCGGGTTTGGGTTCGCTGATCTTGGCGGCACGGGAGGGCAGGGTTTTTGCCGAGTCCAAGACCTGGGTCCACGTATCGGCCGGCATGACACTGGTTTCCTGGCCCAGCACGTCGCCATATGAGTCCACGGTGATGGATGCCTCGTTTTTCGAAGCTTTGATCACGTAGCTGCGGTGGTACTGGGGCGGGACGGAGCTGTCGCGGAAGCTGTACTCGACAGTTGTGGTACCGGCATCCAACTGAAGAGGAGCGGAGCCGGCGCACGATGTGGCCATTCCCGCACAGAAGACCGCCAATGCGGCCAACACGATGCGTCGACGCATGTGGATTCCCCTTGTTTCGATGGCGGCAGTGGCCTTTCCGAAATGGCTTATTGGTGGACGACCACTGCTCGAAAAATACACCACAAAGACGCTGAGAATACAGAAAACCCCCGGTTTCCCGGGGGTTTTCATTGGCGGTGACGGTGGGATTTGAACCCACGTTGGCTTTTACACCAAACAACATTTCGAGTGTTGCACCTTCGGCCGCTCGGACACGTCACCAACTGAAATAGGGTACCGGAGTCGGGGCCGGTTCCCCAAAACGGGCCCGCGGGAAGCCGTCGGCAGAACCACCCCAAGCCCCGCGAAACAAGGTCAACTTCCATCCGAAGCGACCCACCGATAGATTCATAAGCATCATGACTATTCCTCACGATCAAGTGCACGAAGCCCACGCCTACTGGGTCACCAAGTCAGGCGATGGCGAACTACGCCCGGAGTCCCTGCCGCCGAGGCAAAAGGAAGAAGCCCTGGTCAGGACCCTGTACTCAGGAGTCAGCCGCGGAACCGAGCGCGTGGTCCATGAAGGCCGCGTCCCGGAGCGGGTCGCCGATCTGATGCAGGCCCCGCACCAGGAAGGCGACTTCCCCGGCCCGGTGAAGTACGGGTACCTGAGCGTTGGCACCGTCGAAGAGGGCCCGGAAGAATGGCGGGGAAAGACTGTCTTCAGCCTCCACCCGCACCAGGACTTTTACATCGTTCCCACCAGCCAGCTCACGGCTATCCCCGCGGACGTCCCGGCCCGCCGCGCCGTACTGACCGGTATCGTCGAGGTTGCCATCAATGCCCTCTGGGAAGCCGGACCGAGGCTGGGAGACCGGGTCGCCGTCGTCGGTGGTGGCTTGGTGGGTGGCGTCCTGGCGACGCTCCTGCGGAAGTATCCGCTGGGCCGTCTGCAATTGGTGGATGCCGACCCGGAGAAGCGCAACCTCGCCGAAAAGCT
Organism: Paenarthrobacter sp. CC6; assembly: GCF_040560085.1. Classification (NCBI taxonomy): domain Bacteria; kingdom Bacillati; phylum Actinomycetota; class Actinomycetes; order Micrococcales; family Micrococcaceae; genus Paenarthrobacter; species Paenarthrobacter sp. CC6. The sequence goes on from NZ_JARDAN010000010.1 coordinate 139,827, forward strand.
CAGCATCGAATTCGCCGAGCCTGAGGACGCAGCCAACGACAACGACATCGTCTTCCACTGCTCCGCCTCCAACGACGGCCTGAAGCTGAGCCTGCAACTGGCCGGTGATGATTCGGACGTCATCGAACTTTCCTGGTTCGCGGACAAGGAAGTGACGCTCCCGCTCGGCGAGGACTTCCACGCCCGCAGGCTGAACATCCGCTCCAGCCAGGTGGGCGCCGTCGCTCTCCCCAGGAGGCACCGGCGCACCAACGCCCAGCGGCTTCAGGAAGCGGTCAACCAGCTCAAGGATCCGCTGTTCGATACGTTCCTCAGCAGCGAATGCCAGTTCCAGAACCTGCCCACCACACTTGTTAAGTTGTTCGAACGGCCCGGCGGCTTCTGCCATGTGGTCGCGTACCCAAACCCGGAGGATTAGTACATGTTCAGCCTGACCGTCCGACGCCATTTCATGATCGCCCACAGCCTTCCCCGCGAAGCGTTCGGCCCCGCGCAGGGCCTCCACGGGGCCACGTTCGTTGCCGAAGTCAGCTTCCGCCGCCAGAACCTCAACGACGACGCAATCGTCCTTGACATCGGCGCAGCAGGCGGCATCCTCGAGGAAATCCTTGAAGACCTGAACTACAAGAACCTGGATGAACACCCCGCGTTCAAGGGCAAACTTTCCACTACCGAGGCGCTCGCAAAGCACATCGCAGACGCCATGGCCACCCGGATCCAGGACACCGAAGACGGGCCTGCGCTCGCCGGCATCGACGTCGTCCTCCGCGAGAACCCCGACGCCTGGGCCGGCTACTCGCTGGAGCTCCCGGCCAAGTAAGTGCACATCCGCTTCCTGGTTCCGGGGAACGTCAGGCACGGCTCCGGCGGCAACAAATACAACGCCAAACTCGCCGAGCACCTGACGGCCCTCGGCGCCTCCGTTGAGACGGTAACCGTCGACGGCGACTGGCCGGTTGGCAGCCCGGCGGACCGGCAGCGGTTCGCGCAAGCGCTCGACGCCGGCACCACCGTGATTGCCGACGGCTTGGTAGCGAGTGGGGCTCCGGAGGAGATCGCCGGCGCGGTCAAGGCCGGAACCAAGATCTGGATCCTCTCGCACATGGCATTGGCGGAGCATGGTGACCTTGAGTCGAAGGCGTTGGCGGCCGCGACCGGTATTATCTGCCCGAGCGTCCACTCCGCCGCTGAATTGCAGGCTAAACACGGCTCCCTGGACATAGCGGTGGCCACCCCCGGCGCCGAACCAGCAGACCTCAGCGCGGGTTCACAGCCCAAGCACATCGTTGCTGTCGCGGCGTTGCTGCCCAACAAGGACCAAGCACACTTGGTAGAGGCCCTGAGCCAGATAAAGGACCTGCCCTGGACCGCAGCGCTCATCGGTTCGGAGGAAGCTGACCCGGCGTACGCGGCCGAGGTGAGGGCCGCCGTCGAACATCACGCGCTGCAAAACCGCATCCGTGTCACCGGCGAGCTGACCGGCACCCCACTCGAAGAGCAGTGGCACCAAGCCGACCTCAGCGTCCTGCTTTCGCACTCCGAGTCCTTTGGGATGGTGGTGACCGAATCGTTGGCCCATGGTGTCCCGGTCCTTGTCCGGCAAGGGACAGGTGCGGTGGAGGCGCTGGGCGGTACTGGAGCGGGCGCGGTGTGGGATATCCGGGAAGCTCTCGCGGACACCCTCCGGAGCTGGCTGACGGACGTCGAAATCCAAGGGTCCTGGCATGAAAACGCCATCCTGGCCCGCGACAACCTTTCGGGCTGGGACAACACTGCGGCGATTGTTTTTAAAGCCGTGACAGCTTCGCCCTAATAACCGGGTGCAGAATGGGGCCATGACCAGCATCGCGCCTGCCGCAGACACCCTGACCCCTGAACGGCTCCGGGCCTGGGCCTGGCACAAGCAGGGCCTGGACGGTTCGCTCCAAGGCAAAACCTCAGAGGAAGTCTTGGACCACGCCGGTTGGGCCCGATCCGTAGGCGGCGCCAACCCGTACCTGACTCTGTTCGCCAGGGCAGGAACCAGTCGCGAACAAGCTGACAAGGACGTCAGAGCGCTCAGAATCCACGAACTCCCGACCGCCCGCGGATGCACGTACGTCCTGGGCCAAAGTGACTACCCGTGGGCTCTCCAGATCGGCCGCGACGCCGCGATTGCCCCGTTCAAGGTGCTGGCACGGCTCGGCGTGGAACGCGGCGAGATCACCCTCCTGGAGGGCGAAGTGGAACACGCCCTCAAAGAGTCCAGTGAGCCAATGGACCCCAAACAACTCAGGGACGTGCTGGGCGATTCGGTCCGCAGCCTGGGTGAGGAAGGCAAGAAGAAGGGCGCCTCCACCACGCTGCCCACCGCCCTGGGACTACTGCAGGCGGAAGGCCGCATCCGTCGCGTCCCGGTCAACGGCCGCCTGGACCAACAGCGCTACGCCTACACGAATTGGGGCCTGCCGCCCAGCGATATGGACGACGACGGCGCCCGCCGCCTGCTGCTGGAACGGTACTTGCGCTGGACCGGGGGAGCGACGTTCAAGCAGACCCAGTGGTTCACTGCCTTTACGGTGGCCCAGAGCAAGGCAGCGCTCGCCTCCATTGGTGCCATGGAGGTGACCACAGCCAGTGGAGATGTGCTCTGGATGCTGCCTTCGGACGTCGAGCGTTTGGCGGACTTCGAAGAGCCGGGTGACGAACAAATCCAGCTGTTGGCAGGCACAGATTCATTGGTCCTCCACAGGCGCAATTCGGGGGACATGTTCGCCGATGAGGACAAGGGAAAGAAGGTCCTGGACACCACGCTGGCACTTCAGGCCGACCTGCCGGACCACCCCATCCTGGATCGTGGGCGGATCATCGGACTATGGCAATACGATCCCGGTAAGGAACGGATCGCGGCGTGGACTTTTGACGCTCCCACTGCAGCTGTGAGCCAACGGATCGCCGAGGTGGAGGCCTGGATCCGCGATGAACTCGGCGATTTCCGTTCGTTCAGCCTGGACTCCCAGGCATCACGCCAGGTGCGGATCGACGCGTTGGACGCGGCGGCAGGGCGGTAGGGCGCGATCAGCCCGAACCGTACGGCCGGGTGATCGCCTCCAGAAAGTGTCCGTCGGGGTCCGTGAAATAGATGCCGCGGCCGCCGTCGTTGTGGTTGATCTGTTGCCCGCGGGAACGTGCAGGGTCGGCCCAGTAGGGCACGTGTTCTGAGGTGATCCTGAGGAAGATCTGGTCGAACTCTTCTTCACTGACCAGGAAGGCGTAGTGCTGCGGTGTGATGTCCCCGTCCGCGCCCAGGAAATCCAGTGTTACGCCGTTCTCGAAGGACACCGTGACGAAGGACCACATGGGCTTCGGTGCCGGGAGACCGAAGATCCGGGCAAGGAACTCTGCGGATCGCTGCTTGTCCGTGGCGTAGACGATGGTGTGATTGAACGAAACTGTCATGGCTTGCTCCCGTGAAGGAAGGGATCAGGATGGGCGGTGCTCTACAGCGTGTTCCGCCGGAGCGTGTCCTGCCGGAGCGCGATGTGAGGCGAAGAAGTCCTTGAGGAGCGCTGAACACTCGCCTTCCCGGACCCCGGCGTAGACCTCTACCCAGTGATTGAGGCGGCGCTCGCGGAGGATATCGAACACGGATCCTGCTGCTCCTGCTTTCTCGTCCCACGCGCCGAAAACGACGCGGGGAATACGGGCCAGGACAATGGCCCCGGCACACATGGCGCACGGCTCCAGGGTGACCACCAGGGTGCAGTCCTCGAGCCGCCAACCGTCGCCGCCTTCGCCCAATTCAAGCGCGTGCCGTTGCAGCGCGGCGGCCGCCTGGCGGATCGCCACCACCTCGGCATGGGCGGTCGGGTCACCGTGCGCCTCCCGTTCGTTGCGTCCGGAACCCAGCACGCCGCCGTCGGGCCCCAGCACCACGGCGCCGATCGGGACGTCGTCGGTTTTCAACGCCAACCGGGCTTCGTCCAGGGCAAGGCCCATCCAGGCCAGGTGTTCTGCGTGATACGGCTCGGTGGCGCTCATGTCTCAATGATAGTTTTGGGGGATGCGCACACTCGTCGTGGACCACCCGCTGGTCGCTCACAAGCTCACCGTTCTGCGGGACAAGAACACCCCTTCACCGGTCTTCCGGCAACTCACCGAAGAACTGGTCACCTTGCTGGCTTATGAAGCCACCCGCGAGGTCAAGGTCCAGCCAGTAGAGATCGAGACCCCCGTCACCAAGACCATCGGCACGGCTTTCACCAAGCCCACGCCGCTGGTGGTCCCCATCCTGCGCGCAGGGCTGGGCATGCTGGAGGGCATGACCAAGCTGGTTCCCACGGCCGAGGTCGGCTTCCTGGGCATGGCCCGCGACGAAGAGACGCTGGACATCATCACCTACGCCGAGCGCCTCCCCGAGGACCTTACCGGCCGGCAGATCTTCGTCCTGGATCCCATGCTCGCCACCGGCGGCACCCTGCGCGAGGCCATCAAATTCCTCTTCAAGCGCGGCGCCTCGGATGTCACGTGCATCTGCCTCCTCGCAGCCCCCGAAGGCCTGTCCAAGCTGGAAGAAGAGCTGTCTGACGCCAACGTGAAGATCGTCCTGGCCTCGATCGACGAGAAACTCAACGAAAAGTCTTACATCGTGCCCGGCCTGGGCGATGCCGGCGACCGCCTCTACGGCGTGGCTGGCTGACTCACACCCCTACCGGTTTCCCGGCGGCCCCGTTAGCCTGTGGCGCATGGACTGGAAACTTGAACTGGTATTTGTCCCTGTGTCCGACGTCGACCGCGCGAAGGACTTCTACGTCAACAAGGTCGGTTTCAACGCCGACTTTGACGAGCGTCCCATGGACGGCATCCGCTTCGTGCAACTGACCCCGCCGGGTTCGGCCTGCTCCATCGCTATCGGCGAGGGCTTGTCAGATGCTCCTCCAGGTACCGCCCCTAACCTGCAGGTGGTGGTGAGCGACATCAACAAAGCCCACGATCAGCTCAAGGCAAACGGCGTGGACGTCAGCGATGTCGACATCCAGGACTGGGGCCACTTTGTGTACTTCGCCGACCCCGACGGAAACAAGTGGGCCCTCCAGTACTTGCCGCAGCGGCCGAACGGCTAAGTCACACAGCAGCACCGCGTCCCGCGGGTGCGGCAGGATGGAACCATGAGCCATCCTGCCGAGCCTGCCTCCCCGCCGGTGCTGAATGCACGCGCCGTCCTTTTCGACATGGACGGCACCCTGGTCGATTCCACGGCCATCGTGGAACAGGTGTGGCTGGAGTTCGCCCAACGCTATGGCCTGGACTTCGACGAGATCCTCCGCACGTCCCACGGCGTCCAAGCAGGCGATACTGTTCGCCGCTATGCTCCCGCGGGTTCCGACATGGAGGCGCTGACTGCCGAGCTCGGTGAAATGGAGCGGTCCCGGACGGACGGTGTGATCGCGCTGCCCGGCGCCGAAGCGCTCTTGGCTGGCCTGCCGGACGAGGCCATTGCGTTGGTTACCTCCGCAGACCGCATCCTGGCAGAAATCCGCATGCAGGCCGCCGGGCTCCCCATGCCGTCCACCACCGTCACCGCAGAGTCCGTCACCCGGGGCAAGCCGCATCCGGAGGGCTACCTCAAAGCGGCCGCGCTGCTGGGAGCCGAGCCGGCCGACGTCGTGGTTTTCGAAGACGCACCGGCAGGTATCGCGGCTGCGCGGGCCGCGGGGATGCGGACTGTTGTGGTGGGCGACGCCGGCAGCGGCCTTGAGCCTGGCATGTGGCGGATCCCGGACTACTCAGCCGTGACGGTCACCGTCGTGAAGGATGACGACGGCGGCCACCTCCTGACGCTGACCCTCTAGCTTTCAATTCGTACTGTTCCAGCCCGTTAACCGGGCGTAGGCTGTGCGCATGTCTGCGATGCCGGAGGCTTACGGTGCTGCATTGGAACGGGCCATGGTCCATGCCGGTGCTTGGCTCACGTCAGTGCCTACCCGCCCTGTCCGTCCTTCGTCCGACGCCGACCAGGTGGCTAAAAGCATCCTGCCGCGGCTGCCTGATGAGGCCACCGATGCCGCCGAGGTAGTGGATGAACTCGCCGCTTTGGCTGAGCCCGGCCTCATGGCCATCCAGTCCGGCCGGTTCTTCGGATGGGTCATGGGCGGGACCCTGCCCGCAGCCATGGCCGCCGATTGGCTCGTGTCGGCATGGGACCAGAACACCGGACTCCGCTTCGCCACACCGGCGGCGGCCGCCATCGAGGAATCCGCGGCTGCCTGGCTGCTGGACCTTCTCCACCTTCCGGCAACGTCCGACGTCGGATTCACTACCGGTGCCACCACCGCCAACTTCGTGGGCCTGGCAGCGGGACGACAGTTTTTGATGGATGAGGCAGGCTGGGACCTGGAATCGTTGGGACTCAACGGCGGGCCGCGCATCACCACTTTTGCCGGCAGGGAGCGCCACGCCGCCGTGGACCTGGCGCTGCGGTACCTGGGTTTGGGAGCATGCGTCCCTGTTGAAGCGGACCGGCAGGGAAGGATCATTCCCGAAGCTTTGGCTGCGGCCATGGATGAGCAGCCCGGACCGTCGCTGGTCTGCCTGCAGGCGGGCAACCTGCACTCCGGCGCTTTCGACCCGATGGAAGAAGCCATCGCGGTGGCCCACGACCGCGGAGCGTGGGTCCATGTTGATGGTGCTTTTGGTTTGTGGGCAGCCGTCAGCCCCACCCTGAGGCCGAGGCTGGCCGGCGTCGAGGAGGCAGATTCCTGGGCCACGGATGCCCACAAAACCCTGAACGTTCCCTATGACTGCGGATTGGCGATCGTTTCGCGGCCGGAATCCCTCCGCCGCGCGTTCAGTGTCCACACCAGCTACCTGATCGCCACGGAAACAGGCCTGGGGGATCCGTTGGAGAAGGTTCCTGAGATGTCCCGGCGTGCACGCGGCATCCCCGTGTGGGCTGCGTTGCGGCAGCTGGGCCGCTCCGGTGTGATCGCCATGGTGGAGAGGCTCGCAGCGAACGCACGGGCGTTGGCGGAAGGCCTGGCCGCTATCCCTGGGGTTGAGATCCTCAATGATGTGGTGTTCACCCAGGTCTCAGTGAGCTTCGGCAGCGATAACCGGACCCACAGGATCACGCAGCGGCTCATGTCCGAGGGGGCGGTGTGGATGTCCGGATCTTCCTGGCGCGGCCGGGAAATCCTCAGGATCTCGGTGAGCAACTGGACCACGAACGCCGGGGACGTTGCAGCGTCCATCGCAGCCGTCCGTGGCGCGGTTGAGGCGGAACCTGAAGAATAGACGCCCGTTACTGTGCCCTGGCCTGCGGCAGCTCAATGCTGTGGGGACGGTGGGCGGACTTCTTCCCGCGCAGGACGACGCGTAACCCTGCGGCCACCCGGGCGGCCGATCCCGTCAGAACCAGCGCGGTCAGGGCGCCCGGCAATAAACCGAGGGGATTGGACGTCAGCAGGACCACAACGACGAAGACCGCAGCCCACCCCAGGGCGCGAAGTACTCTGCCGGGAATACCGCTTCCCGTTTCCGCCACCGCACCGAGCTCCCTCCTAAGCTCACGGACGGGGACCCGTCCCCGGGCGAGGTCGCGCATCAACCGCGCCATACCGCGCAGATCGGCAAAGGCTGTCCGTACGACGTCGACGCTTGAGTTGGGATCGTCAGTCCAGTCCACGGGGACCTCGTGGACGCGCAAACCGCAGAGCTCGGCGTCGATCATGAGTTCAGTGTCAAAGAACCAGCGGTCGTCTTTGATGTAGGGGAGGAGCTTGCGTGCTGCGTCGGCCCGGATGGCTTTGAAAGCGCACTGGGCATCGGAGACGTGGGCGCCCATGAGGGTCCGCAGCAGGGCGTTGTAGCTGCGGGAAATGATCTGCCGCTGCGGGCTCAGGTTCGTGTGCGAGGCCGGTGACAGCCGGGTGCCGACAGCGACATCCGAGTGCCCGGAGAGCAGCGGGGCCAGCAAGGGTGCCAAGGCGGAAAGGTCGGCCGGCAGCTCGGCTTCCATGTAGGCCAGAATGGGCGACGGCGAGTTTTGCCAGACCTGGCGGAGCGCGTTCCCACGGCCTCTGTCCTGGAAACGGACGACGAGAAGTTCGGGCAGTTCCCGGGCCAGGCGCTCGGCTATCCGAAGCGTACCGTCCGTACTGGCGTTGTCGGCAACAGTGATCCGGAACGCGTGCGGCAGTGACTCCATGAGGTGGCCGTGCAACCGGCGGAGGTTCGCCTCGAGCCGCGCTTCCTCGTTGCAGACGGGCACGGTGAGGTCCAGGACAGGAACCCGGGCGGGGACGCCCGCGCCCGGGTCCTGCGGGTGGTGGACTACGGTCCCTGGATCCGTGATGGTCATGGATCCAGAATGAAGGATCAGATTATGAACGCTTTAGGCGGAAGCTGTGACACTACTGTGAGCCCCGGCAAGCACCTGTGAAAACGAAAGAAGCCGCCCCGGTTCCCGCCATCCGCTCCAGTAAGAACTGAGGCAAACGGCGGAAGCCGGGGCGGCAATCAAACAGCTTGGCTTAGTACCAGTTGTTGGCCAAGTGGAAGGCCAGGGCAGCTGACGGGGATCCGTAGCGTTCCTTGATGTAGTTCAGGCCCCACTTGATCTGGGTCTGGTAGTTGGTCTGCCAGTCAGCGCCGGCAGAAGCCATCTTGCCGGCCGGAAGGGACTGGACAATGCCGTAGGCGCCGCTGGAGGCGTTGGTGGCAGTGGTCTTCCAGTTGGATTCCTTCTCCCACAGCGTGTTCAGGGCAGTCATTTCGGCGGCGCTCCAGCCGTAGCTGCCAAGAATGCTGGCTGCGTAGGCCTTGGCAGCAGCGGGGTCATCCACAGCCTTGGGAGCAGCTGCGGCGGCTGCGGCTTCTGCGGCGGCGGCAGCAGCGGCGTCGGCTGCCTGCTTTGCGGCAGCGTCAGCGGCGGCCTTTTCGGCGGCAGCCTTTTCTGCGGCGGCCTGGTCGGCTGCTGCTTGCGCGGCGGCCGCCTGATCTGCAGCGGCTTTATCGGCGGCAGCCTTGTCAGCTGCGGCCTTTTCGGCGGCGGCTTTGTCAGCTGCGGCCTTGTCGGCGGCAGCCTTCTCAGCTGCGGCCTTCTTGGCTGCTGCGGCTTCCTCAGCGGCCTTGTTGTTGCTGGCCTCGGCGGCGGTCCGGGCTTCGGCCACGCGGCTTGCCTCAGGGAGAGTAAGAGCTGCGTTGGCGGCGGTTCCGAGCGATGCAACGCCCAGTGCAGCGGCGATAACGCCGGCTACTACGGACATGCGTGCACCGGACTTGCCGTCACGGGCTGCCTTCTTGAGGACTGACTGCGACTTGGTCGACGGGTTGTCGTTATGGTCGCGGTGACGCGCGGAAGGGCGCGTCTGATCGTTAAATTCAGACATGTGTGATTACCTCTCAGCGCCTGCGGAGTTAGCTGTCGGGTTCGGATGAGGTCATCCGGCCGCGCATCACGCTGCGGCTTCACCCCAAGGGCCGGCAATAAATGCCTGGGCCCGGAGACTCTGGGTCCCCCGTCTCTGCCTCGGAGAAAGTACGGACTCCGGGAAGTGGCAGAGCTCGGCGCATCCCGGATGTGGGCCAGTTGGGGCGACCCACCCTTTCGACGGTACAGGAGGTTTCTGCAGAAGTCACATTTAGGTAACAGAGATCACGACGACGGTGAGTCGCCTTGCCGGGATCGTTACAGTTGTCCGCCGCTCACGGTTGGAAGCCTCACGGCGAATTCAGTACGACCCGGACGGGAGGTCACTTCGACGCTTCCGCCATGCGCTTCAACTATGGATTCCACGATCGAAAGGCCCAGGCCTGACGTTCCTTCCGACCCCGACCGCGCTGCGTCGGCCCGGGCAAAGCGGGAGAAGATCCGGCCTTGGAAATCGTCCGGAATGCCGGGCCCGTTGTCCGTCACGGTCACCACTGCACTGCCGTCGGCCGAGAGCATCACGCCGGTGACAACCGTAGTTCCGGGATCTGTGTGCTTCCTGGCGTTCGAGAGCAGATTGGCCAGCACCTGGTGGAGCTGCGTGGCATCGCCGCGGACGGTGATGGGTTCATCAGGCAACGAGAGCTGCCAAATGTGGTCCGGGGCCATGACCTTCTCGTCGCTCACTGTCTCAACCACAAGCTGGGTCAGGTCCACATCGGTGACCTTGACCGGTTGGCCTTCATCCAGCCGTGCAAGCAACAGGAGGTCCTCCACCAGCGTGGTCATGCGCTCGGACTGGCTTTGGACCCTGGCCAGCGACTTCCTGCCGTCGTCCGTGAAGTTTTCGGTCATCCGCAGCAACTCGGTGTAGCCGCGGATGGCGGTTAGCGGGGTACGCAGTTCATGGGAGGCGTCCGCTACGAACTGCCGCACCTTGGTTTCGCTTTCCTGCCGGGCTTCCAGTGCGCTGGATACGTTGTTCAGCATCTGATTCAGGGCGTAGCCGACGCTCCCTACTTCAGTGCCGGGATGGGAAGCCGACGCCGGGACCCGCACCGCAAGTGCCACCTCGCCGGCGTCGAGAGGGAGGCGTGAAACCTTGGTGGCGACTTCGGAGAGCTGCTCAAGCGGCCGCATGGTTCGCCGGATAATCACCGTGCCAACCAGGCCGATCACCACCAGACCGCCCAGCGATACCAGCACCATGGTCCAGACCAGGGACGCCTCGGCGGTCTGCTTGTCCGCCAGCGGCAGACCCGTCACGATCACGTCGTCGTAGTTTGTTGTCACGGCCACCAGACGGTAGTCGCCGTTGGACAGGGAACGGTCCACAGGGCGGCTGTCCCGGGGGAGTGTCAGAAGTACCTGCTCGTCAGCGTCCGAAAGGGAGACCCTCTTGCCCTGGGCGTCGATCAGGCCTGAACTCCGAACAGTTGATCCGTCGATCCGGGCGTTCAGCGTCCCGGCGGCCTGGCCGCGGGCCTCCAGCGGATCCGGCCTCCCGGACGGTGCGTTCGGAAAGCTCGACGGCGGCCTACCGAACTCGTTCGCGCGGCTGGAGGCCTGTTGAAGCTGTTGGTCCAGTTGCTTGTTGAACACCGCGTCCATGGAGGCGTAGCTGACGATTCCGACGGCGCTGCAGATTGCTACCAGCAAGGCCATGGCTACCAGCACCAGGCGGGTGCGCAAATGCCAGGTGGAGGGATTGAGCCAGCTGCGCCGGGAGCTCCTGGCAACTCCTGAAAGGGTGCCCAATGCCTAGTCCGCGGGTTTGATGACGTAGCCGGCACCACGGATGGTGTGGATCATGGGTGGGTGGTTCGCCTCGATCTTCTTGCGGAGATATGAAATGTAGAGCTCCACGATGTTGGCCTGGCCGCCAAAGTCGTAGTCCCAGACGCGGTCCAGGATCTGGGCCTTGCTGACGACGCGCTTGGGATTTTCCATGAGGTAGCGCAGGAGTTCGAACTGCGTGGCGGTGAGGGTGATGTCCTCGCCGGCCCTGGTCACCTCGCGGGTATCCACGTTCAGGGTCAGGTCTCCCACCACCAGTTCGGCGGTGTCCATGGCGGCAACGCCGGAACGCTGGACCAGCCGGTGGAGGCGGAGGAGGACTTCTTCCATGCTGAAAGGTTTGGTGACGTAGTCATCGCCGCCGGCCGCCAGGCCCACAATGCGGTCCTGGACGGCGTCTTTTGCGGTGAGGAACAGGGCGGGAACTTCCGGGGCGAAAGCACGGATGCGGTTGAGGACCTCGACGCCGTCGAAACCGGGCAGCATGACATCGAGCACCAGCACGTCGGGTCGGAATTCTTTGGCAAGCTTCACCGCCCCGGGACCGTCTGCGGCCACAGCTACGGACCAGCCGGCCATGCGGAGACCCATGCTCATGAGTTCGGCAAGGCTGGGTTCGTCGTCCACGACCAGTGCACGGATGGGGGACCCGTCAGGATGGGTGAGCTGGGGAAGGTTGTTGGTCATGGAGTGCGAGGAGGCCATGGGACAACTCTCTGTTCTGCTGGTTTGCCAGCGCTTTGCCGGTCCTGTGAAGACGCTGTGAACTCAACACTAGCGAGGTGGGACCCAGGCCGGGGTGGCACTTGGTCCTGAAACGGGGGACGATTTCGCCGTCTCTACCAGATTCCGGACAAAAAATTCGAGAAGTTGCCGGCCGACGATTGGACAACGAGTGTTTCAGAACGTGAGATTCCGAATCAGCTGCGATCGCGAACACGAGAGTGCGAATCATGCCCGATCAGCCGAAGAAAATTCACTGGAAGGCTAATATTTCTTCCTCGCAACGAATGAAATGGCGTTCATTTTAGGGGTCCACGGAATTGTGATTTGCAGCACAATAGACCTCTACGTCTCAAAATGTGGACGGTTCGGCGCTTTGTTACTTGCGTGTTGCCATTGTTACGTTGCACACTTCCAATGTGAACAAGAACTCAACAGCACCTGCAGCCGCAGCAACCTGGTCCAGCACACCCGCTGGCCATGATGACCGCTGTTGTCGAATGCAAGCCTAACTTTCCACCCCAAGAAGTTTCAGGCATTCGCCCCCTAGCCCAGCGTTGGGCGCCCCTCCCCAAACTCATTGCGGGGACATTCAGCATTCGAAGCCGCGATGACGGCTATTCACTTTTGAGGTAAGCACTCCATGTCAGTTGCATCTGGATACGTCCACATCTCCGTCCGTAACGCCAACAAGGCCGCGTCGAACGCAGGGCTCCGCCCCGGTTTTGGCAACCGCCCCGGCTACGCTCCCGCCCAGCAAGGCGCCGGCCAGCAGGCTCCCGGGTACGTGCCGCAGGGCTACAACCCCAACTCCTACGGCCAGTTGCGTGCAGTACCTGCCGCCGAGCCGGCACCCATGACTGCGCCCACGCCGGTGATCGCCCAGTCGGACAGGCTGCGCCCCGTCGCCAACGACAACGTGGCCCGCGGTTTCGTGCTCTACATGGGTATTGACGAAGAGACCGCAGCTGCGGCTGGAACCTCCATTGCCAAGTTGGCCCAGGAAATCCGTGCCTACGCGCAGTCCTTGGTGACCGGTGCCGAGAGCTACGCGGCAGTGGCCGTCGCTCCCGCCGGGGCACCCGGGTCCGCGCTCGACGTCGTGCGTTCCACCTTCGGCGACCCCACCGTAGCCTCCCGCCAGCGTGCGGAAGCGGCGCGTCCGGCACCGCAACAGGAAGCCCGCCCCTCAGGCGTGCTGATCGATCTTGCCCGTCGCGAAGTGCACCTGGATGGCGAGTCGTTGAACCTGACGTTCAAGGAGTTCGAGCTTCTCAACTACCTCGTCGAAAACGGCACCCGCACCGTGGGCCGCGACGAGCTGCTGGAAGGCCTATGGCGCAACGCCGAAGAGGTGCCGAACGAGCGCACCATCGACGTCCACATCCGCCGCCTCCGCTCCAAGCTGGGCCGCCTGGCGAACACCGTGCGTACCGTCCGTGGACAGGGTTACCGCTTCTACGAGCACCCCGAGGTCATCGTCTGGGCCGCTCCGGAATACTCGATCTAATCTTTTGACTGCGAAAGCGTCCGCCCTCCAGGGCGGGCGCTTTCGCGTTGTCCGGCCAGTGAGAATTGGCCTCCACGGTCAAGGGGACGGATAGGGTTGATCTATGAGTGACCATCACATCAAGCGGCTTGTGATCATGCGCCATGCCAAGGCCGACTGGCCCACGGGTGTGCCGGATCATGAGCGTCCACTGGAGGAACGCGGACACCGCGAGGCGCCGCTGGCCGGCAAGTGGTTGCTCGAAAACGGTGTTGTTCCGGACTTCATCCTCTGTTCCTCAGCCCTGAGGACGCGCCAGACCTGTACCTGGGTGTGCGACGAGCTCGGGGAGAAGGCGCCCACGCCCAAACTTGAGGACGGCCTGTATTCCGCCTCGGCCAACCGCATGCTGACGGTCATCAACCACGTGCCGGACACGGTGACAACGCTCATGGTTATCTCGCACATGCCGGGGGTGCAGGATCTTGCCATGCACCTGGCCTCCCGGGGTTCGGATCACGACGCCTACATGGATGCCGCCACCCGCTACCCAACCAGCGCGCTGACGGTCATGGAAACGGAAAAGTCCTGGGCTGAGCTCGACGGGCAGGATGCGCGGCTGACGCACTTCACGGTGCCCCGCCACTAGCTGCTGCTATTCAGTCAATTCCTCAGCGGCCACTTCACGCAGCAGGCGGACAACGTGCCGGATATTGGGGCTGGCAGTCATGGTCTTCCTGTACACGATTCCCACGGATCGCTGCTGGGCAGGCCTGACCACGGGAATGGCCACCACGCCGGGCGGCAGGGTAGGCCTGCCCAGGCGGGGGACCAGTGCAATCGCCACCCCCTGTTCGACCATGGCGATGTGGGTAGAGAAATCGGGATCGTAAACGCGAATGTCCGGGACGCGGCCCAGTCCGGCGAAGATCTGCAAAAGAGCCTCATTGCAGATGGCTCCTGCCGGGGTGCTGATCCACGTCTCGTCCAGCAGGTCCTCACGCTCGACGGCGGTACGCGCCGCAAGCGGGTGCGTGCTGTTGACCAGGACATCGGCCTGGTCGATGCAGAGGTCCTCGTGCACGACGTTATCCGGTATCACCAGCGGAACGGAGTTCCAGTTGTGGACCACCGCCAGTTCGGCTTCGCCTGACGCCACGCGCTGCACAGCTTCGCGCGGATCCTCCGCCAGGACGGTGATGTCCAGCGCGGAATGTGCGGCTGCCATTCGTCCGAGGACCGGTCCCACCAGGCCCCGGCAGGCCGTGGAGAAAGCCACCAACCGCAGCAGCCCAGACGGTTTGGCGGGATCGGCGAGGAGGGTTGCCTGGAGTTCCTCAAGTTCGCCCATGATCCGCCGGCCGTACCCTGCCAGCGCCAGCCCCCGCTCAGTCAGCAGCACTCCACGGCCGTTCCGCTCCAGGACGGCCACGCCTGTCTGCTTCTCCAATTTCTTGATCTGCTGGGAAACCGCTGAGGGGCTGTAGCCCATGACGTCCGAGGCAGCCACTACGGAACCGTGCTGTTCCACGGCGACCAGTGCGCGCAAAGCCGAGATATCGATCATGAAGCAAATCTACTTGGTTTGTTGCTGAATTCAACGCTGGTGCTTCAAGGAAAAGGGCGTCAGAGTGTACTTGTGAACCTTCGCCACTCCTTCCTTGCCGTGCTTGTCGCCGTCCTCTGGGGCGTCAACTTCGTCGCAATCGACCTCGGACTCCACACGAACGGCCGGGACGTCCCGCCGCTGCTCTTCGTGGCCATGCGCTTCCTCCTGGTGGTCTTTCCTTTCATCTTCTTCATCCGGAAACCGGACGTCGGCTGGAAGGCGATTATCGGCGTCGGACTCTTCATGAGTGCCGGGCAGTTCGGTCTGCTGTACCTCGGCATGGCGCTGGGGATGCCTGCAGGCCTGGCGTCCCTGGTACTGCAGGCGCAGGTGCTGTTTACGGTGCTGCTCGCCGCGCGTTTCCTCGGCGAGAAGCCAAGCCGGAGGCAACTGGTCGGCGTGGCGCTCGGTATCGCAGGCTTGGCCGTCGTGGCGCTGGGACGCAGTGCCGTGGCGCCCGTGCTGCCGCTCATGATTGTGCTCGCGGCGGCATTGTCCTGGGCCGTGGGGAACGTGGTGGCGCGTCATTCCAAAGCTGCATCGGGCCTGGGGCTGGTGGTGTGGTCCGGCGCTGTGGTGCCGCTGCCGTTGGCGGGGTTGTCGCTGCTGGTGGACGGGCCCGGGGTCGTGTGGGGCACGCTCACGGATCTGCAGCCGGCCACCGTCCTGAGCGCGGTCTACACGGCGGTGTTTGCCTCGTTGGTGGGTTACGGCATCTGGAACCGGCTGTTGTCGCTGTACCCGAGCTCCGACGTCGTGCCTTTTACGCTGCTGGTTCCGGTGGTGGGCATGACGGCTGCGTGGCTGGTCCTGAACGAAATTCCCACGCCCGCCGAAGTCATGGGTGGCCTGATCCTGCTGCTCGGCGTTGCGACGGCGGTGCTGGGAATCCCAAGGAAGCGCCCGGATGTTCCCGTTGTGGGGCCCGCTCTGCGCGTCTAAACCTGGCGTAAGCGCGTAGAGCAGGCCTCGCAACGCAGGGGCGTTAGCGTTTGGGCGCTGCCTTGCGTTGGTTTGGAGCGTTCGACGCCGGCCGCTTGGCTGCCGTGGTCTGCGTGCGGGATGGGGCGGGGCGCTTCGCAGCAGCCGGCTTTGCAGTGCCCGCGGGGCGTTGGGCCGGCGCAACCGGACGCTTGGACTGCGTCGCCTTGCGGGTAGTTGGCGTGCGCGCTGCCGGCCGTTTCCTTGCCGCAGGGACGGGCCGTTTCGCGGGAGCTGCAGCCCGCGAACCAAACGAAGGCACCACGGCTCCGAGGAACATGACGGCCAGTGTTCCCACCCCGGCGGCCACCGCTAAGTAGAAATAGATGTCAGAGTCCTTGGTGCTCACCGCACTGCCCAAAGCGTTGGCATCCTGGGTGAACGCGATGCCCCACATCCGCAGGAAGGCGATGCTGCAGCCGATGAACAGGCTCGTTCCGATGGCGCCGAGCAGGATCACAAAGTACCGCCGCCGGTTGAAGACCTGGACCAGGGACGCCAGGTAGCAAAGCAGCACGCTGCCCAGGAACAGGTACAGCACCAATTCCTCGAGCACGACGGCGGCCATGACCAAGAGTCCGAGGGACACAAAGGCGGCTACCACCGCAAGCTTCCCGCTGTTCCCCATGTGACGCATGAGGTTAATCATCGCCGACCATGTGGCCGCGCCACGCCGTCGTACATTGCAGTTGCATACCGTTGCGGGGCCTGCTGAGCAGGCTATGAGCGCGTCATGCCACGCAGACCGGGCCTCACAACGTGCTTGAAGCTACTTGATCACGTAGCCGTGCATGATGGTCATCACTGCGGCCACGCTTTGCTCGCGGGTCCGCTCCGGGTTGTACGTTTGCCGGTCCAGGCCCACCACGAAGATGGCCCCGAAGATGGCTGCTTCCAGGCTGCCTCGGACAATGCTTTGGTCAACCTTGTAGCCGGCGGCGACGCGCTCAACTGCGGAACCGATCACGGCCAGCAGCTCTGCGCGGAGTTCGGTGAACACAGCGCTCCACTCGCCGGGTGTCCGCCAGTTTTCGCTGACCCACAGCCGGGCGAAGGACGGGTAGTCGTCCATGAATTCCATGGCCTGTGCCACCATGTTCTTCATGGATTCCAGCGGATCACTGCTTTGCCCCTGGACGTCCTGGAGCCTGACCAGCATGATGTCCACGCCGTGCCGCAGGAGCTGCGCGATCAGGTCCGACTTGCTGCCGAAGTTGTAATACACAGTCCCCTTGGACACTCCTGCGGCGGCCGCGATCTCGTCAACCGTCACTCCCGCTGCACCACGTTCGCCGATCAGCTCCATGGACGCTTCGAACAGGCGCTGCTTGGTGGCGTTGGTGCGACCCGGTCGCAGTTTCTTTCCGGTATCGCCGGAATCGGATGGCTGGGTGGTGCTCATACTGCGATCTCCGGCTTCAGGGTCTTCAGGGTCCACATCTTGTGCTTGCGGACTGCCAGCGTGGACAGCGCCGCTCCGAGCAAAGTGTATCCAAGCAGGCCCAGAACCGTCGGCCAGATCATGCTGAGTTCACCGCCATAGATCAGGTGCCGCATGCCAGTGACGACGTAACCCATGGGCAGGACCTCATGCACCACATGAAGCGGCATGGGGGTGGTCTGCCAGGGGAAGGTACCACCGGAGGAGACCAGCTGCAGGACCAGCAGGATCAGCACAACGAACTTGCCGGGCGTACCCATCAGCGCCACGATGCCCTGGATGATGGCACTGAACGCCATCACCGCGGCCAGCATGAACAGCCACATCCCGATCGGATGGGCCGGATTCAAGCCAAGTCCGAGGTCCACCACCAGGGTGAGGATGGTGGCCTGCAGCACCGAGACCACGAAGAACGGCAGCCAGCCTCCGACGGCGATTTTCCAGGCGGGGGCGTTCGACGCCAGGGCCCGCTGGGTGATTGGCCGCATGGCCTGGACCAGCATGAAGACACCGATCCACAGGGCCAAGGTCAGGAAGAAGGGCGCCAATCCAGCGCCGTAGGAACCTGCCTTCGCCTGGGAGACGTTGTTCACCGAAACGGGGTCGGCGATGACCTTGGAGACGTTGCTCTTTTGTTCATCGTTCGGGTTGGGGATCTCACCCGCACCCTTCGCGAGCTCCGTGGCCAGCGTGTGCGAGCCATCGGAAGCGGTCACTGCACCACTGGCAAGTTGTCCCGCGCCGTCGTCCAGTTGGCGGGCGCCGTCGTCGAGCTTTACTGCGCCGTCCAAAGCGGTCTGCTGGCCGGCGGCCAGGGTTGCTGCGCCGGAATTCAGCTGCCCGGCACCAGCCGCAGCCTGCGAGATGGCATCGGTCAGCGTCGGCGTGGCGCCTGCAAGCTTCTGGGCGCCTGCGCTCACTGCTGCCGAACCGTCCGAGAGCTGCTGGATCTTGGCCGCATCACCGGAGATCTTCGCCTTGGCATCGGTGACCGGGCTGGATGCTGCGGCGGCATCGAAATCTGCCAGGACCTTATCGGCCTGCTCCTGTGTCAGCACGCCCGCCGTGACGAGCCGTGCGTTCGACTCCACGACGCGGTTGCGCAGGCCCTTGTCGGCGGCGTCCAACTGTCCGACGACCTCCTGGACCTTGGCGTTCAGCTCCGCATTTCCAGCGGCCACCTGGGCTGCACCGTCCGCGAGTTTCTGCGAATCGGCAGGCAAAGTGGCGGTTTTGTTCTTCAATTCCGTGAGGCCGGAACTCAGCTGGCCGGCACCCGTGTTCAGTTGCACGGCGCCATCCCGCAGCTGGGTTTGGCCGGACACGAGCTGATCCGCGCCGGTGACCAGCTGGCCGGTGCCCGTGTGGAGGGTCGCGGCGCCGTCGCTGAGTTTTCCGACGCCCGTGGCCAGCTCGGACGCGCCGTCGGCTGCCTTCACGATCGACGCGTGAATGGTGCCGAAACCGGTGAGGAGCTGGTTGGCCGTTTCCTCGCCTACTTCCTTGGCCACCGTCGAGTGCACGGCAGTGGTGAGTTTGTCCACGATGGTGCTCAGGAGGTAGTTGTTGGCGTCGTTGGTGGTGACGTGCAGCATGGCCTGGTTTGCGGCGTCGAAGCTGCCGGGCGAGACCAGGTTTGCTGAGAAATCCTTGGGGATCCGCAATGCGAAGGCGTATTCGCCCGTCCGGACGCCGGCGTCTGCTTCTTCCGCGCTGGAGACCTGCTTCCAGTTGAAGACATGGCCTTCTTCCAGGCTGTCGGCCACCTTCTTGCCGGCCTGCAGCTCGGTGCCGTCCTTCGACGTCGCTCCGGTATCTTCGACCACCAAGGCAGCGTCGATCTGGTTCAGGTTGCCGTACGGATCCCAGTTCGCGTACAGGTACACGGCGCCGTACAGCAACGGAACCATGGTCAGGGCGAGGATGGTCAGCTTGGGCAGGAGCCCGCCGGTCATGCGCTTGAGTTCGGAGCGGGCAAGCCGCAGAACAGTCACTTTGCAGTCCTTTGGAGGTTTTCGGTTTCAGGTTCTTCGGTCACGTCCGGCGTTGCGCCGGCGGCGTGCTTGGCTTTGGGTTCGACCGCCGGTTCGACGACGGCGGCCGGCTCGGCCGGTGCCGGCGCGGGCTCCGCTTCCCGTTCAGGGGGATGGGTCACTGAGTTGCCGATCACGGCTGCGGCGCCCGTCCAGTTGTCCGGGAGGGCACCGACGACGGCGACGACGGCAAGCGGCCGCCCGGCGTCGGACGCCAATGCCTGGAGCCGGGGCAACCAGGTCTCAGGATCCGCGCTGTGTCGGTCGGGGGAGTCGATGACCAGGAGGTCCGTGGCAGGGTCTGCCAGGGCGAGGGCCGTCAGCAGTTCAAGGCGTCGGCCGGCGGGAAGTTGTTCGATCCAGAGGCCGGCGATGTCCTCGAAGCTGTTCACTTTGAGCCAGGGTTTGCTCAGCAGCGCACCGCGGTAGCGTCGCGGGATAAGGGAAAGGTCTTCGGTGACGAGGTCGCGGACGCTGAGGTGCTGCTCCGGTTCGTTGACTCCGGGGGAGTCCACCAGGGCGCTGGCAAGCCTGATCTTCTTTGTTTTGGTGGTGTTGTCCCAGCTGAGGACGCCGTTGCTGGGCTTCATGCGGCCGCTCAGGGCCAAAGCGAGGGCGGTCCGCTGGTCCTGGCCTTCCCCTGCAACCAGGAGGAGTTCGCCGCGGTGCACCTGGAGCGAGGTTGCCGGGAGGAGATCGTCCCGGCGGCCGTTGATCTGGAGTTGCTGTACGGACAGCACAATGAAGCCTTTCGCAGAACTGTTGTCTGCTGAAAGTCTAACTGAACTGACTGGTCAGTTCAAATAAGAATCAGAGGCCATACTTTTCCATAAGCCGCAGCCATACCTCGCTGATGGTCGGATACGACGGAACCGCATGCCAGAGCCGGTCAAGCGGCACCTCCCCAACGATGGCGATCGTCGCCGAATGGAGGAGTTCGGCGACGCCCGGACCTGCGAACGTCGCTCCCAGGATCACCTTCCTGTCCTCATCCACCACAATCTGGGCCCACCCCTTGTAGTCCGGGGAGTACAACTGTGAGCCGCTGACGTTGATGGGAAGTTCTACCCCCGTAACGTTCTTGCCCTGCAGGAGTGCCTGCTCAAGGCCCTGACCCACGGACGCAACCTCGGGGTCGGTGAAGACGACGCTGGGCACCGCGTGATCATTGGCGGTATGCGCCCAGGGGCTCCACGGCTGCGGACTGCCTTTCAGTTCGCCCTTGGCCCGGGCCACGATGGCGTCCCCTGTTGCCCTCGCTTCGTATTTGCCTTGGTGTGTCAGGAGCACCTTTCCGGCAGCGTCTCCGGCGGCATAGAGCCACGGTCCGTTGCTTTCGCCGCCGGATGGGCCCTCGACGAGCCCGCTGGCATCCGTCGTGAGCCGGAGCGCTTTGCCGTCCCGGGCTTCAAGGCCAACGCTTTCCAAGCCCAGACTGGCCAGGGCGGGATGCCGTCCAGAGGCGACCAGCAGCTGGTCGGCAACGAGTGTTTTGCCGTCGAGCGCCACGGTGATGGAACCGTCGTCGTTCTTCTCCACCTTGTGGACGTCGCTATGGAGGTGGACCGCGACGCCATCGGCGCGAAGGCCGGCCAGGACCAGGTTCGCTGCTTCCTCCGCATAGCTGCTCAGCAACCGCCCCCGCGCCACCAGCGTGACGTTGGAACCCAAGCGGGCGAATGCCTGGGCCAGTTCGACACCGGCCACGCCGCCGCCGAGGACGACGAACCGCTTCGGGACTTCCTTGGCTGCTGTGGCCTCCCTGGTGGTCCAGAAAGGTACGTCCTGCAGGCCTTCGATGCCCGGGACGGTGGGCTTCGAGCCGGTGGCGACCACTACGGCGTGGTGGGCCTTGAGGGCGTAGCTGTTGCCGTCAAGCCCATCCACGTGAACCTCGCGGGGGCCGGTTATCCGGCCGCGCCCGCGAATCAGGTCAATGCCGGCGCTGTCCAGCCATTCAACCTGGCTGCCATCCTGCCAATTGTTGGTGAACCAGTCCCGGTGCTTCAAAGCTGCGTTGGCATCAATTGTCCCGGTAACGGCCTCCGTCGCACCCGGAATTCCCTGGGCGGCATGGAGGACGCTGCCGGGGCGGAGAAGTGCCTTGGAGGGGATGCAGGCCCAATACGAGCATTCGCCGCCAACCAATTCGCTTTCAATGATCACTGCCGAGAGGCCGCCCCGAACCACCCGGTCCGCCACGTTTTCCCCAACGGCGCCTGCGCCGATCACTATTACGTCGTATTCGCGGGAGCTCTCGGCAGTCATGGGGAAAGCCTACAACCGCTCCGCTGGCGTTGTGAGGGCAGGAGTTTTGCATTGTCCATATATTGATATCCATATCTCAAAATATGGATTGATTGATTAGGCTGCCGAACATGAACGAACACCCGAGGCCGTTTGTTGATTGGAAGTGGTGTGCGGGGCGCCGTGAGGGCATCGTCCTGGCGGACACCCGATGGTATCTCGACGGCTCGTCCGGGCGTGACGAGTACCTGCGCGGGCATCTCCCTGGCGCGGTGTTCATCGATCTGGACCGCTGGCTATCCGGTCCGGCGTCCCCTGAGGCCGGGCGGAACCCGCTGCCCGATCCCGAAGTGTTCGCCGAGGGGATGCGGGCCGCCGGTATCAATGACGCGGACACAGTAGTTGCCTACGACGACGCCGGTGGAGTCATCGCGGCCAGGCTCGTGTGGATGCTCAGGTCGACGGGGCACAAGGCAGCGGTCCTGCAGGGAGGGATGGACTCCCATCCAGGCCGACTCACCGATGAAACCGCGCCAAGGCCGCGAGGGAACTTCACGGCCCGGGCATGGCCGGCGGGCCATCTCGCCGATATCTCGGACGCTGCTTCCGGGAGGTACGTGACGGTGGATGCCAGGAACCGTGACCGTTTCGAGGGCAAACAGGACCCCATCGATCCTCGTCCGGGCCACATTCCCGGAGCCGTCAACGTCCCTTGCCGCGGCAACCTCGACCCATCCGGGCAGTTGCTGCCCGAACTCCGGATCCGTACAAACTTCGAACGGGCAGGCATCAACTCCGCAGACAACACCATTTCCTACTGCGGCTCCGGGGTGACTGCCTGCCACAACCTGCTGATGATGGAGCACCTGGGAATGGGCCGCGGCAAGCTGTTTGTCGGCGGGTGGTCCCAGTACGGACAGGCGCTGGACAGGCCGGTGGAGACGTCCTGGGGACAGGTCCGTGGAGATTCTGCTGGATCATCGCCGTCCCGAGCGGGGTAACCCGCGCCATGCGGGGCACACACAGGGTGGGTCCACGGAATGATCCAGCAGAAAATGCAGCTACGCGTGCATCGCACCCTTGAACCAGCCCGTGATGCTGGCCGGGTGGGTGATGGCGGTCCCGACAACCACGGCGAAGGCGCCGGCGTCGAGGGCTTGGCGGGCTTGGGCGGGGGTGTGGATGCGGCCCTCGGCGATCAAGGGCTTTCCCAAGCCGGCAGAAGCGATCCGTTGCAGGAGCTCCAGGTCCGGCCCGTCGGTCTTGGGGCGCTCGCCGGTGTAGCCGGCCAAGGTGGTCCCGATCAGGTCCGCGCCCGCCTCAACGGCGGCGACGGCGTCGTCGAACGAACCGCAATCAGCCATGACCAAAGCATGGGATTCCGCATGGATTCCGGCAACGGTCCCGGCGAGGGAAAGCCCATCCGGTCGGGAACGCCGTGTCCCGTCAATGGCTACAACGTGTGCACCGGCATTGGCCACAGCGAGGGCGTGCCGCAGTGTGGGAGTGATGAAGACACCGTCGTGTCCGTCCTTCCACAAGCCAATGACAGGGACCTCGACGGCGGTGCGCGTGAACTGCACGTCGGCCAACCCCTGGACACGGATCGCCGCAGCCCCGCCGATCACGGCCGAAGCGGCCACCTGCCCGGTGGTCCGGGGATCGCGCATGGGCTCGCCCGGGTAGGCCTGGCAGGAGACGATCAGTTGGGCACGGAGGCCTTCGAGGCCTGCTGGAGTGAGGATCAAGATGTCTTCCTTACTGAAGGACGAGTTTCGCAGCACCAACAATGGCAGCGCTGTTGCCGAGGGTTGCCCGGACTACCGGCACGGAAAGCAGCGGCGAGAGCAGTTCCCGGCGCAAGGCAATCTCCATGGGCTTCCACCAGAGGCCGCCCGCGTCGGCAAGGCCGCCGGAGACCACGACGGTTTCAGGGTCCAGGATATTGATGAGGCCACCGACGGCTTGCCCGGCGGCGGCAGCGCCGAGTTCAACGGCTCGGGCCGCGGCGAGAGTGCTCGCGGTGGCTCCCTCGGAGTTGCTGTCAGGTTCGGCCAGCGCGAACACGCCACGGGTGTCAGCGGCATCCAGGGCAGAACCTCCCAAGCGGAGGTAGGACTCGTGGATGGCAGGTCCGGAAGCGATCGCCTCCACGTGCCCGGCAGAGCCACAGACGCAGGCCAGGGGAACGCCGTCGAACGTGGCGTAAGGCGAAGCGAAGTGCCCTACATGCCCGCCGACAAACCGGTGGCCAAGAACAGGGGTGCCGTCCAGGACAAAGCTGCCTCCGACGCCGGTCCCGAAGGCCACCATGAGGGAACTCGACGATCCCGCGGCGGCACCCAGCCAGGCTTCGCCGAGGGCATGGGCGTGGACGTCGTTGACGGCACGCACGCCCAGGCCGAGGCGCGCCGACAAGCCTGCGGCAAGCGCCGTCCCGGCCCAGCCGAGGATGGCATCCGTCGCCGACACCACGGTCCCGGAAGCGGCGTCGATAACCCCTGCGGAGCCCACACCGACGCCGGACACGGTATGTCCGGCGTCGGCAGCGCGCTCCACCAAGCCCGCGATCAGCGCAGCGGTGGCGTCGAGGATCGCTTCACCACCTGCCCGGTTCAATGTCGGAATGGTCTCCGACATCAGCACAACACCAGTGGAGTCAACAACCCCGGCAGCGGTTTTGGTGCCGCCGAGGTCAACGCCGATCACGTGGGTCGCTTGGGCTAGGGGAGCGGTCATGAATGCTTAGACCAGCCCGTTCCGTTCAAGGATTTCGCGGATCGCAGCAGTCTCGGATTCATTCAGGGACAGCATGGGCGAGCTCATGGTGTTGGACTCGATCACGCCCATCACCTGCAGCGCGGTCTTGAAGGCACCCAGGCCGGCGGCACCGCCGGAGACACGTCCGTTGGGGGTGTAGACGATCTCGAAGACGTCGGCCAAGCGGTCCTGCTCGCGGGCCGCACCTGCCCAGTCGCCTGCCTGCGCGGCGTCGAACAGGCGGCGGTAGCCTGCCGGGTCAACGTTGCCAAGGCCCGGAACAACGCCCTGCGCGCCGCCCAGGAGGGCGCCGTCCACCACAACTTCGTGACCGGTGAAGATGTCGAAGTCGGGGATGTCCTTGGCTGCGAGGAGCAGCTGGCGGAAGGAAACGTCGTCGCCCGAGGAATCCTTGACACCGGCAATGACGCCGTCACGGCCGAGGCGGACCAGGAGGTCGGTGGGCAGCTTGAAATGCGTGCGGACCGGGACGTCGTAAGCGAAAATCGGCTTGTCGATGGCGGCGTGGATGCTGCGGAAGTGCGTTTCGGTTTCCGCTGCGTTGCCGATTGCGTAGTACATGGAGGTGACTACGATCGCGTCAGCGCCCAGGTCAACCACCTTGCGCGCTTCTTCGATCACGCGGTTGGTGGTCTGCTCGTTGGCGCCCACGATCAGCGGAACCGCGCCGGCGTTGGCGTTGGCGATGGTGGAGACCACCAGCTCACGCTCGTCGTTGCTGAGGTACGGGACTTCGCCGGAGGAGCCCAGGACGAAGAGGCCGGACACGCCGCCGTCGATCAGGTGCTTGGTGACGTTTTTCAGCGACGCGGTGTCGATGCTGCCGTCAGCGTGGCGGGGGGTGATGACCGGGGGGATGACGCCCTGGAACTGAGTGGACACAGAATTCTCCGTTGTTTGTAACTTGTGAAGGGAAAAACTAGATGTGAAGCAGGCTCGGCGCGGCGCCCAGCAGTTTCTTGGTGTAGTCGTTGCTCGGGTTGTCGAAGACCTGCGCGGCTGTGCCTTGTTCGACGATCTTGCCGAAGTACATGACGCAGATGCGGTCCGAGACGTACCGGACGGTTTGGATGTCGTGCGAAATGAACACCATGCCGAGGTTCAGCTGGGTCTTCAGGTCGGACAGCAGGTTCAGGACCTGCGCACGGACTGAAACGTCCAAGGCCGACGTCGGCTCATCCGCCACGATGATGTCCGGGTCCAGGGCCAGTGCGCGGGCGATCGCCACACGCTGGCGCTGGCCGCCGGAAACCTGCGACGGCGTTACTTCGGCCGCCGATTGCGGCAAGCCAACCAGCGCCAACAGTTCCTTGACCTTGGCGGCGCGTGATGACGCGTTACCGATGCCGTGGATCTGCAAAGGATCCGTGAGGATGTCCTGGATGGTCATGCGCGGGTTCAGTGCCGTTGCCGGGTCCTGGAAGACCACGGAGACGGAGCGGCCGAACTGCTTGCGCATGGCGGCGTTCCGTTTGATGGCAGGCTTTCCGTGGAACATGACCTGGCCCGACGTCGGCGGCTGCAGTCCCACGAGCACTGACGCGAGCGTGGACTTGCCGCAGCCGGACTCACCGACGATGCCCACGGTTTCGCCGCGGCTGATGGTGAAGTCCACGCCGTCCACGGCTTTGACGATGTTCGGCCGGAACAGGCCACCGGTCCGTGCGTGGTGGTAGACCTTGACGTCCTTGAGTTCGATGACCGGCTTGCCGGTTGACTCGCTCATTTCGCGTCCTCCTTCAAGTGGCTGGCCCAGTAGTGGTCGGCATCGT
This sequence comes from Paenarthrobacter sp. CC6, assembly GCF_040560085.1. Classification (NCBI taxonomy): domain Bacteria; kingdom Bacillati; phylum Actinomycetota; class Actinomycetes; order Micrococcales; family Micrococcaceae; genus Paenarthrobacter; species Paenarthrobacter sp. CC6. The sequence goes on from NZ_JARDAN010000010.1 coordinate 166,109, forward strand.
CACCGTTTGCGGAGTCATCCGAAGAAACCGTGGTGAGGACCAGCTTCTGGTGGGGATCGGCGTCGGGTCGCAGTGAGCGGGCCGCGAAGCGGTCGCCCGTTGCGAAGTCCCGGGGCGACGGGACGGTGCCGGGAATCTGATGGAGACGGACGGCGTCGGCTTCGATGGAAAGGACGGCGCCCAGCAGACCCCGGGTGTACTCGTGCTTGGGGTTTTGCAGGAGTTCGGAGGCTCGTGCGGATTCCACCACCTGGCCGGCGTACATGACGGTGATGCGGTGCGCCAAGGAAGCCACCAGCGCGAGGTCGTGGCTGACGAATACCATCGCGAAGCCGAGCTGTTCGCGCAGTTCGTTGAGGAGATCCACAACCTGCTTCTGGACGGTGACATCCAAGGCTGTCGTGGGCTCGTCGGCAACCACGATCTTCGGCGAACGGGACAGGGCCATGGCGATCAGCACACGCTGACGCTGGCCGCCGGAGAGCTCATGCGGGTAGCTGGCGAGGGTCCGGACAGGGTCCAGTTTCACCATTTCAAGGAGCTCGGTGGGCGTCTTCCGTCCGCCGCGTTTGGTGAGCTGCTCCAGCTGGTCCTTGATCTTCATGGACGGGTTCAGGGAGCTCAAGGCGTCCTGGTAGACCATGGCAATCTGCTCACCGCGGAGGCCCTCGTACGCCTTGGGATTGCTGTGCTGCGTCTTGGCGTCCAGGAGTTCCTTACCGTCGAACATGATGGAACCGGTGACCTGGGCTGTTTTGGGAAGAAGGCCCATGACGGCCAGCGAGGTGATGGACTTGCCGCAACCGGATTCGCCCACCAGGCCCATCGTTTCGCCTTCGCGGACGGTGAAGGACACGTTGTCCACGATCGCGATGTCGCCGAAGCGGCCCGGGAAACGGATGGACAGGTTCTTCACTTCAAGGACGTTGCGTGCGCCGGCCGAAACCTGGGGGAGGCGGTCGGTGCGCTTCGCTTCGATGGCTGCGAGCAGTTCCAGCTCACGGTCCAGCAGGAGGTGTGGATTCGCGGCAGCGAGTCGGACGTCGGTGAGCACGGCTGAAGTGGCCACATCAGAAGCGGATCCGTCACCGGAAGCCGCAAGGACGCCGTCGAGCTCATGTTCCTCAACCACCGAAGGCTGGGCAACTGAGGTTGCCACCTCAGTGTCAACGGCCACAACTGCGGCGGATCCGTCGTCGTCCTTTACTACGGGCGCACGGCGGAGTTTCGGGTTCACCATCGCATCCGTGAGGCCCTCGGCGAGGATGTTCAGGGACAGAACTGTCAGGAGGATGGTCAGGCCGGCGAAGGTGGTGGCCCACCAGCCGCCGGACAGCACCAGATTGCGTCCATAGGAGATCACGTTGCCCCAGGACGGGGCGGGATCCTGCACGCCGGCGCCGAGGAAGGACAGGGAAGCTTCCAGGATGATGGCGTCTGCCACCATGACCGTAGCGAACACCAGCACCGGAGCGGCGGTGTTGCGGACGATGTGCTTGACCAGGATGTAGAAGCGTCCGGCACCGATCACTCGTTCGGCTCGGACGTAGTCTTCGCCGTACTGTGCCAGCACGTTGGCGCGGACCACGCGGGCCAGCTGCGGGGTGTAGATGATGGCGATCGCGATGATGATGGTCGGGACCGAGTTGCCGAATGCTGCCAGCAGCACGGCGGCCAGGGCGATGCCCGGGAACGCCATGAGGATGTCCATGAGCCGCATGATGATTTCATTCACGGACTTGCTGGAGGTCGCCGCGAAGGAGCCCAGGAGCGCCCCGGCGAGGATGGCCAGGGCCACCGCACCGAGGCCGATCATCAGCGACGATTGTGCGCCGAACAGGAGCCGGGAGAAGATGTCTCGGCCCAAACGGTCGGTACCGAAGAAGTGCTCGGCGCCGGGCGGGGTGGCTGGAATGAAGGTTTCCAGCGGATCGTGCGGGGCAATGACCGGCGCGAAGACCGCGGCCAGGACAATCACGATGAGGAAGAGCAGGGCGATACGGGAGCCCCAGGGCAGGGCCTTGAAACGAATGCCCGGGGCACTTAGCCGTTCTGCGAGCTTGCTGCGCATGAGCTATACCGTCCTGATTCGGGGGTTGATGAGCAGGTAAAGAAGGTCCACCACGATGTTCACCAGAACGAAGGTGACGGAGATGGTGAGCACCACGCCCTGGACCAGGTTGACGTCCAGGTTGGTGATGCCGTTGAGGATCAGCTGGCCCATGCCGGGCAGGGCGAAGATCATTTCAATCACGACGGCGCCGCCCAGCAGGTAGCCGACGCGCAGTCCCAGCACGGTCACCGGGGTGACGAGTGCGTTGCGGAGGACGTTCTTGGAGACGACCTCACGGTAGGGGACACCATTGCCGATGGCGGTTCGGACGTAGTCGCGGTCCAGTTCTTCCACCATCGAGGTGCGGACCACGCGGATCAGCGAGGCGGACACGGGAATGCCGAGGGCGAGGGCCGGGAGGGCCATCGAGTTGAGCCAACCGCCGAAGCCGGATTCCGGCGTCGCAATTCCGCCCGAGGGGAACATCGGGTTCTCGCCGAGCGCGAACCACTGGATGAGCAGGATGCCCAACCAGAACGACGGCGTGGCGATCGCGGCGATGGAGAAGACGCGGACCAACTGGTCCTGCCACTTGTCGCGGTAGAGCGCGCCGAGGATGCCGAACGCCAGCGAAAGCACGATGGCGATGAGGACGCCCAGGAAAGTGAGCTGGAGCGTCAGTGGGAAAGCCGAGCCGATCATGGAAGCCACGGACTTGGCCGGCGGGGTGGTGGTGCCAAGGTCGAACTGCAGGAGCTTGCCGAGGAATCGGAAGTACTGCAGGACCAGGGGATCGTTGAGGCCATTGTCCTGGCGGTACTGCTGCTTCGCTTCTTCGCTGGCGCCGTCACCGAGGGCGGAGCTTGCCTGGTCTCCGGGAGCGGCCTGCAGGACGAGGAAGACGAGCAACGTGATGCCCAGGATCATCAATGGCAATGCTGCAAGCCTGCGGCCAAGCAGACGCAATATCGTGACCAATTTGTTCTCCGGTTGGTTGGTGGTGCTGGTTGCGGGGCCTGCTCTGCGGGCTCTGTGGGGGTTTCAGGCCGCAGAGCAGGCCCCGCAACGCGAGGGGTGCTTAGGCCGTGCGTCCGACGTCGATGAAGGACAGGCCGGTGGTGGGCAGAGGCTGGAAGCCGTTGAGCTTCTTCTCGTCCCAGGCGCTGGGGAGCTGGCGGTGGAAGACCGGGTACAGGGGGACTTCGTCCGAGACCATGTCCACGATTTCGCCCACGATCTTCTTGGCTGCATCACCGGAGGCCTGGGAGCCCTTGTCCATGAGGTCCTGGAGTTTGGTGCGTTCCGGGGTGGTCCAGAAGGCGCGCTTGTCCATCCAGGTTGCGCCGGAGTAGAACCAGCTCAGGAGGAGGTCCGCGTCGTTGCCGAAGACTGAGGGGTCGCCGGGTGCTGCGACCACGGAGTAGTCGCCCTTGCCCACGCGGTCGCTGTACAAAGCACCGGACTGGAGGCTCTTGACCGTCACCTTGACACCGGGGATCTTGTTCCAGGATTCGAGGATCAGCGGGGCCACATCCTTGACCCAGGCGGTGTCCGTGGTGAGCAGCTCGAATTCCAGGTTGGTGACGCCGGCCTGCTTCAGGAGGTCCGCGGCCTTGGAGGTATCAAAGCCATAGACGTTCTTGGCCTTGACGTAATCCGGGTGGCCTTCCTGGAAGTAGGACGTGGCTGCCTTGGCGTTGCCGAACAGTGCCTTCTTGATGATGGCTTCCTTGTCCAGGCCATAGTGCAGGGCCTGGCGGACCAGCTTGTTGTCGAACGGTGCTTTGGCGCAGTTGAACATGAGGAACAGCAGGCCGAAGGACTGGACGGATTCGACCTTCACCTTGGACTTCAAACCGTCGACATCCAGGTACGGAACGTCCTCGATTGCCTGGACGCGGCCGGACTGGACGGCGGTGACGCGTGCTGCTGCGTCGGAAAGGAGAAGCCAGGTCATGCCCTTTGCCAGGGCGGGCTTGGGGCCGTTGTAGTCGGCAAATGCCTCGAAGACGATCTTGTCGTCCTTGACGGCGGAGACCAGCTTGTAGGGGCCCGAGCCCACCGGCTTGGCGTCGAAGGCCTTCAGGTCGGTGGCGAGGGCCTTGGGGACGATCTTCACTACGGAGATGCGTGGACCGAAGCCCGGGAAAGCGTACTTGAGCGTGAATTCAACCGTCTTCTCATCCAGCGGCTTCACGGCCTGGATGAAGGGGATGAACTGGGAGAAGAGGGACTTGTTCGCCGGGTCCATGACGCGGGTGAAGGAGAAGGCAACGTCTTCGGTGGTGACGGGGGAGCCGTCGTGGAATTTCGCGCCGTCGCGGATGGTCACCTGGTAGGTGGTGTCGTTGACCTTCTTCGGGTCCGCTGCCGCCAGGGCGTTGTACGGCTGGCGGGTAGCCGGGTGCAGCTCGATGAGCCCTTCGAAGATGTGCAGGTTGGCTGCCATCGGGGTCGCACCCGAGGAGCTCAGGGGGTCGAAGCCTGTGGAGAGTGCATAGGAAATGCCTGCCTCGATGATGAGGTCCTTGTTCACTGCAGCTGTGTTCGTTGCGTTGCCGGTCGTGGTGCTGGCAGCGCCGCCGCACGCAGAAAGGGTTGCCGTGAAGGCGGCTGCTGCACCAACTGCGCCGCTCAGCTTCAGGAAGTTCCGGCGGCTGGCATCGTTGACCAGCGGCAGGCTTTGGATCGTCTTGCTCATAGGGTGCCTCACCATTCGAGTTTCGTGGGTTATCGGATGTAGGACGTCCGATGCTCGTATGGAAACTGTAAGGGCGGTCACAGCGGAACGTCAAGTGAGATTGAGCGGCCGGGGCGCAGTCCGCGCGCCTTGCGGTTATCCGGCTGCGGCCGGTTCGTGGCGGAAATCTCAGGGATATCCGGGGAAATCGCACTCCATGTCTATCAGGGAGGTGGGACATCCGATATTGTATGTTGCGAGCTACTCATTCTGTGGTGAGCGCTAAGCTCGCCTCAATATTAACACCGCACCACTTCAAACCCTTGGGGCCGGTGCACGGCAAGGAGAAAGCCATGACAACTTCCGGTGTGGTTCCGCAGGCGCGGTTCAGCGCACAGGCCCGGCTGCGCGCATTGCAGTCGGACATTATGGAATTGATCCTTGAGCGCGAGCTTGAGGCCGGCGATCCCTTGCCCACGGAAAGCGAACTGTCCGTAGCTCTCGGCGTAGGGCGCAACACCCTCCGTGAGTCACTGAAGGTGCTCCAGGCGTTGGGCGTCATCGAAATCCGCCACGGGTTCGGGATGTTCGTCGCGCCGAGCAACTTCGATGCGCTCGCCGACGGGCTGACCTTCCGTGGCAGGCTCTCGCTGCGTCACCAGGGACTCGAAGCGCTGCAGTTGGTGGACGTACGCCAGGCCCTTGAGTCTGGACTGATTGGTTCCTCCATGGACGTGATGACCAAGGAGCAGTTGGCGTCCATCGAAGAATCGGTCAAGCAGATGGAGGAATTGGCAGGAGCCGGCGAGAACTTCGTTGCCGCCGACGCCGAGTTCCACCGACGCCTTTTCGAACCCCTCAACAACGAGCTCCTCATCAACCTCATGGGCGTCTTTTGGAAGGTCTACCGCAAGATCCACGTGGAGATCGGCCCGGGCAACGAGGACCTAGTCAAAACAGCAGCGATGCACCGCGACATCTACGCCGCCGTTGCTGCGGGGGACAAGGTAGCGGCCGCTGAGCTGCTCAACCGGCATTTCGACGGCATTCGCCGCCGAATCAGCGAGGCCGTCGGCGAGTAACGCACTCCACCCAAGGGCCGCCGTCGTACTTTCACCGGAAGTACGACGGCGGCCCTTGCCGTTAACGGCGCGGCTCAGCTTCGCGGGTCAGTGGCCGCGCCAGCCGGCGATGAGGACTGTCCGGAGGTAGTCGTAGCGGAAGTCGTTGATGTTCGGCAGCTCCGACAGGGAAGCGATGCGGCGGGGGAGCGCGGTGCCGGTCAGTGCGCCCACGCCGAACATATAGGCCCACTCGTGGAACCCGGGTGGTTTGTCCGGAAGGGCTTTGCGCATCACCTGGATGAAGTCCCTGGCCATGGGATCGAAGTATTCGGCAAGGATTCCGCGGTCGTGAGCTGACGGGTCCGAGGCCTCCCGAAGGACGAGGCGGGCGAACAGCTTTCCGTCCGCGGTTTCCTGCGCTTTCAGGGTCGGCATCAGGAAAGCGTCCACAATGCGTTCGACGGCGTCGGCCGCCGAAGGATCCACCGCGAGGACCTGCCGGCGGCGTTCCTCATTGAGGTACTGGTACCGGGCGAAGACGGCCCTGTAGAGCTCCAGCTTGGTGGCGAAATGGTAGATCACCAGGGGTGCCGTTGTGCCGGTTTCCTCCGCAACTGCCCGCATGGTTGTGCTTTCAAAGCCGCGGTTGGCGAACATTTCCACCGCGACATCCAAGATCTGCTCCCGGCGGCGGGTTCCGGCGGTATTTCCCTGTACTTCCGTGGACATGAGTCCCACCTTATCGGCCTCCTTGCTGGTCGGAGCTGTGAGCGTTGACACAAATTGAATGGGTGTATAAATTCTATTCCAGCAGAAACTGAACGGGTGTCAAAGTTCTCTTTCTGTTCCGGGCAACGATGCCCCCATCGAAAGGGATCCCATGAAACGTGGAACCAAGTGGTTCATCCTTGTTGGGTCGTTCATCATTTATCTGTTTGATGCACTGGAAATCGCAGTGCTGTCGTTCGCGCTGCCGGCCATCAGTGCCGAACTGAAGCTGACCCCGGTTGCCGGCGGCCTCCTGGCTACCGCCACGCTGCTTGGCATGGGTTGTTCCAGCGTCGTGACCGGGTGGGTGGCCGACAACCGTGGCCGCCGCATCGCGCTCATCGGCTCCATGGCGGTGTTCGTTGCCCTGACGTCGGCGCTCTTCGTGGTGCCGAACTATGGCGTGTTCGTCGCCCTCCGCTTCCTGGCCGGCATAGGCCTTGGCGGAGTCTGGTCAGTTCTGTCCACGTACATTGTGGAGACCTGGCCCGCCGAACAAAGGGGGCGGGCCGTGGCGTTCGTGCTGGCCGCCTACCCCTTGGGCGGGGCGGCCGCAGCGCTGATTGCAGGCGCTTTCATGCCCGATTGGCGGCTCCTTTTCCTGGTTACCGGTTTGTCGGCACTGCTGCCCTTGCTCATGGTTGTGTTCTTCTTCCCCGAATCCAGGGCCTGGCTGGAAGAACGCGCACGGCAACAGAAGGGCAACGTCACCGTCAAAGAACTCTTCACCGGTACCTATCGCCGCCGCACAGTCATCGCCACCGTGGTGGCAGTCTGCGCATTCGTAGGTTTCTACGGAGCCTCAACGTGGATGCCCAGCTACCTCTCCACCGAGCGGGGCCTCGATCCCCGGCAGGTCAGCCTCTTCATGACCATCCTCAACCTGGGCATGTTTGCCGGCTACATAGTGTTCGGCTGGATCGCCGATCGGATTGGCAGGCGCAACGCCATCCTGCTCTCCCTGGCCGGCACCGGACTGTTGATGCCGCTGTACGGCCTGGTCACCAACCAGTCGGTCCTCTTGTGGATGGGACCGCTGTACGCCTTCTTCATGACCTTTGCCGGACTTTTTGGTTCGTACCTCGGGGAGCTGTACCCCACCAGGATCCGTACCACCGGCGCCGGTTTCTGCTTCAACATCGGACGCGGAGTGGCGGCGTTCGCACCCCTGGCGATGGGTGGGATTGCAGCCTCCTGGGGATTCTCCACCGGGCTGATCCTGTCCGGAGCAGTCTTCCTGGCCGGTGCTGCCCTCATGCTGCTCCTTCCCCATACCCACCGCGGCGCCTCCACGGACAACTCCCCAACCGACTTCCATTTTGAGAAGGAATCCATCAAGAATGCCTGACCTGATAGACCTTTCCGTCAGCCTCCGAGCCGGTATCGCCTCTGATCCACCCGGAATGACGCCGCATATTGACTACTACACCCACAAGGAAACGGCCAAGGACCTGGTGTCCTACTTTCCGGGGATGGGCGAAGAGGACCTTCCAGGGGAAGAAGGCTGGGCCATTGAGCGCATCAGTGCCACGACCCATACCGGTACACACCTGGATGCTCCCTATCATTACGCTTCCACCATGGACGGGGGAGCGCGCGCCATCACCATTGACGAGGTTCCCTTGGAGTGGTGCTTCGGCCGCGGGGTGAAACTGGACTTCCGTGGATTCGAAGACGGCTACGTTGCCACGGCCGCCGACGTCGAGGCCGAGCTTCACCGGATCGGGCACGAGCTGGTCCCGGGAGACATCGTGGTGGTCAACACCTCTGCCGGCACCCGGTACGGCTTTGACGATTACCTTTCCAAGGGTTGCGGGATGGGACGCGAAGCCACTCTCTTCCTTACCAGCCGGGGCGTCCGCGTCACCGGCACCGATGCCTGGAGTTGGGACGCCCCCTTCATCCACACCGCCAAGCGGTATGCGGAATCCGGCGATAACACGTTGATCTGGGAAGGCCACAAAGCCGGGATGGAGATCGGTTACTGCCACATCGAGAAACTGCACAACCTGGAAGCGCTCCCGGCCACCGGGTTCAACATTTCGTGCTTCCCGGTGAAGATCCACGGAGCCTCCGCAGGCTGGACCCGTGCTGTAGCCATTCTTGATTCCGGGGTGGCCGCGTGAAATTCTTCCGGCTCCTCCTTGACGGCGTACCGCGTCTTGGCCAAGCCGACGACGACTTGGTGTCAGGCCGCCTGTACCCGGCAGGGCTCGATGCCTTCGACGTGCTGGACCGCCCCTGGACAGCAACGGAGGGTGAGCCCCTGGATTTCGCGGCGGTGGAACTGCTGCCTCCCGTCGTGGCTCCGACCATCCGGGACTTCATCACCTTCGAGCAGCACACCGTCGGAGCCCTGCGTTCAGTAGCCGCAGGGAAGGGCATTCCCTCTGCCTGGTATGACGCGCCGTCGTTCTATTTCACCAACCCGCACGCGGTGACCGGACACAACGCCACGGTCGCGATGGCTCCAGGTACCGGGCAATTCGACTTTGAGCTGGAGGTTGCGGCGGTCATTGGTGCGGACGGCTACAACCTCTCGGTGGAGGAAGCCGCGGAGCACATCGCCGGGTACATGATCCTGAACGACTGGTCCGCAAGGGATCTTCAGCGCGGCGAGATGACCGTGGGGCTGGGGCCGGCCAAGGGCAAGGACACCGCCACGTCCCTGGGCCCGGTCTTCGTGACCAAGGATGAACTCGCCGACGTTACTTCTGACGGCTTCTTGAATCTCTCCATGAGCGTTTCTGTCAATGGACGGGTTCTTGCCACGGATTCGCTGGCCAACATGGCGTGGACCTTCGCGGAGCTTGTGGCCTACGCCAGCAGGGGAACCTGGGTCCGTCGCGGTGACATCCTGGGATCCGGGACCAGCGGGGGCGGCTGCCTGGCTGAATTTTGGGGATGGTACGGGGCCATGACCCCGCCGCCGCTGGAACGTGGCGATGTTGTGAGCCTGACGGTGGAGCGCCTGGGTACTTTGACCAACCTTGTGGGCCGCGCGGCCCCTGTCCATGAGGTCCCCAAGGCCCGGCGGCGCGTGTACGCACCGCCGTTGCCGTTTATTCCGGACGCTTGAGCGGACGCCAAGGGCCGCCGTCGAATCTTCTGAAGAAGCCCGACGGCGGCCCTTGCGGTTTTCGGGACGGCTCGCCTGCCGCTGTTCTGGACATAAAAAAGACCCGCACCGGCGAACCGGTGCGGGTCTTGATTTGTGCGCCCAAAGGGATTCGAACCCCTGACCTTCTGTTCCGTAGACAGACGCTCTATCCAGCTGAGCTATGGGCGCATTTCGCGTGATTCTCGGCGGTCTGTTTCTCTGACCCCCTCGAACCTCAATAAACTTTACAGAAGTTCATGTGAAGTTCCAAATCGAAAAGCTGTAATCTGCGCAACTAGACCGGTCTACGTGACCTTAGTCACTTAAAACGCCGCGTCCTCAATCCGAATCGTTGATTTTTAGGGGTTTTTACTTTTCGAGTAGGTGGATGTCCGATGTCTGACAGGGGAATGGTCTGGTCCGCGGCCCCTATCGTTTAGGACACACCACTGAACCCGAGGAAGGGAACCGCAATGGGCGATCTGGCGCGACTGCCGCTGCTTGAGAAGGCACCTACTACGCATGCACGCCTGCTGGCTTGGGTTGAGGAAGTTGCCGAGCTGACACAGCCGGACCGCATCCACTGGGTTGATGGCAGCGAAGCAGAAAACAAGAAGCTCACCGACGAACTCGTCGAGGCCGGCACGCTGAAGCGGCTCAACCCGGAAACGTTCCCGAATTCCTTCGCGGCGTTCTCCGACCCCGCTGACGTTGCCCGCGTGGAAGAGCAGACCTTCATCTGCTCCGAAAACGAACGCGACGCAGGCTTCACCAACAACTGGATGGCTCCGGCTGAGATGAAGCAGAAGCTGCGCGGCCTGTTCGCCGGCTCCATGCGTGGCCGCACCATGTACGTCATCCCGTTCGTCATGGGCCACCTTGACGCAGAGGACCCCAAATTCGGCGTCGAGATCACTGACTCCGCCTACGTCGTAGCGTCCATGCGCATCATGGCCCGCATCGGCACCGACGTCCTGGACCGCATTACCCAGACCGACGCATTCTTCGTTCCCGCCCTCCACTCGCTGGGTGCACCTCTGGAAGCCGGCCAGGCCGACGTCGCCTGGCCCTGCAACCCGGACAAGTGGATCGTCCACTTCCCCGAAGAGCGCTCCATCTGGTCCTTCGGCTCCGGCTACGGCGGAAACGCCCTCCTCGGCAAGAAGTGCTACGCACTGCGCATCGCATCGGTCATGGCCCGCGATGAAGGCTGGCTCGCCGAGCACATGCTCATCCTGAAGCTGACCTCCCCCGAGCAGAAGACCTACTACGTCTCCGCTGCGTTCCCCTCCGCTTGCGGCAAAACCAACCTCGCCCTGCTGGATCCCACCATCAAGGGCTGGAAGGTCGAGACCCTCGGAGACGACATCACCTGGATGCGCTTCGGCAAGGAAGGCGAACTCCGCGCCGTCAACCCCGAGGCCGGCCTGTTCGGCGTCGCACCCGGCACCGGTTGGGGCACCAACCCCAACGCCATGCGCGCCATCGCCAAGGGCAACAGCATCTTCACCAACGTTGCCCTGACAGATGACGGAGGCGTCTGGTGGGAAGGTATGACCGAGGAAACTCCGGCGCACCTGACCGACTGGCGTGGCGAGTCCTGGACTCCGGACTCCGATACCCCGGCAGCGCACCCCAACTCCCGCTTCTGCACGCCGATCGACCAGATCGACATGCTGGCCGAAGAATACTTCAGCCCGGAAGGCGTGGAGCTGTCCGCGATCCTGTTCGGCGGCCGCCGAAAGACCACCATCCCCTTGGTGACCGAAGCGCGCAGCTGGTCCAACGGCATCTTCATGGGCTCCACGCTGTCCTCGGAAACCACGGCTGCCGCCGCCGGTGCCGTTGGCGTTGTCCGCCGCGACCCCATGGCCATGCTGCCGTTCATCGGCTACGACGCAGGCGATTACCTGAACCACTGGGTTAATCTGTCTGCCAAGGCCAACCCGGAGCGGCTGCCCAAGATCTTCCTGGTCAACTGGTTCCGTCGCACGGCTGAAGGCGGCTTCGCATGGCCCGGCTTCGGGGACAACGCCCGTGTCCTCAAGTGGGCCATCGAGCGCCTCGAAGGCAAGGCCGACGCTGTGGAGACTCCGATCGGTTTCGTTCCGACCGGCGAGTCCATCGATCTCGAAGGCCTGGACATGACTCCGGCTGAGGTTGAGTCCGCGGTGCGCGTCGACCCTGCAGAGTGGGCAACCGAGCTGGCATCCATCGAGGAATGGTTCGCCAACTTCGGCGAGTCACTCCCGGCGGCACTGCAGTCCGAGCTGGACGGCCTCAAGGCCCGTCTGGGCTAGACCTCTTAGGAACAACGGCGTTCTTAAGTGAACGACGACGGCCCGTCACCTTTCGTTGGAAAGGTGGCGGGCCGCCGTCGTGCTTGGTGTAGGAGTCCCTGGGCTGCAATTTTCCCTGGCGGTCCGCCGTTAGTTTGCGAGCCAGACGTCCGGTCCAAAGACTTCGTAGTGGATCCGGGTGGCCGGAATCCCGGCGTCGATTGCTTCGTCGCGGATGGACTTCATGAAAGGGAGCGGGCCGCAGAGGTAAAGTGACGCGTCAGCCGGCAGGTCCATTTCGCGAAGGGACATAAATCCCTCCTTGGCTCCGGCGTGCGGCGTCTCCAGCCAGAGCTCGAGTTTGGCGTCGATCCTGGATGCGTCCTGGGTCATCTGGCCGCTGAGTGCCCAGTTGTCCATGGCCTTTTCGGCGTGGAGCACGATGACCTCGCGATCCGTGCCGGATTCGGCGAGTGAACGCAGGATGGATGCGGTGGGAGTGCAGCCGATGCCTGCCGAGGCGAGAATCACCGGTCCCTCACCGTCCTTGAGGGTGATCTCACCATAGGGATTCGAGATTTCCAGGATGTCACCGGGTTCGACGTCGGCATGCAGGACGGTGGACACCTCACCGCCGTCGTTGAGCTTGGTGGTGAAAATCCGGCTGGTGCCGGCATCGCCGGACAGCGAATACTGACGGACCTGACGGAGGCCGTCGGCGAGCGTCACTTTGACGCTGACGTACTGGCCCGGTTTGGCTTCGGTGACCGGGGTTTCATCCGCGGGTTCCAAGGTGAAAGTAATGGAATCCTTGCCCGCGGGTTCCTTTGCGACCACGCGCCACGGCATCCACATCCGGTCGTTTGCCTGGATAGCGTAGAGGTCCTTCTCGAGCTTTGTCAGGGCATCGGCCATAAGCCAGTAGACCTCGGTCCAGGCCTCGGCAATTTCCGGGGTAATGACGTCGGCCAGATCCGCCGCGATTGCTGCGAACAGGTGCTTGTAGACCACGTCGTACTGATCCTCGGTGATGCCCAGGGAAGCGTGTTTGTGAGCGATGCGGGAGAGGACCTTCTCTGGCAGGGAGTCCGGGTTAGTGAGCAGGTGCGAGGCGAAAGCGGCGATGCTCCCGGCAAGTGCCTTCTGTTGTTCGCCTGAACGCTGGTTGGAGCGGCTGAACAGGCCGTCCAACAGGCCGGGGTGCGCGGTGAAGAGGCGGTTGTAGAAATCCGCGGTGATTTCGCCTATCCGGGATCCGACCAATGGCAGGGTGGCTTCAATGACGGGACGGGATTTTTCCGAGAGCATGGTTCTCCTGGCGGTCGAGGCCGGGCCTTCTGTCCGGCCGGATAAATACAGGCATTTGAAATGCTTGTATTTACTCCAAGTTCTACACTTCGTAGAAATGATGTGCAAATTATGAAGCGGGAGGCTCCGTGAAGGTCCCTTGCGCGGGGCTGTGGGCCGCTACTGCGCTGCAGGCATCCGGATCTCAGGCCGAAGCCCGATTGACTGGAACACCGGGTTCATCTGCCGGGCGTGGGGAAGGGATGAGATGACCACCGCATCGAGCTCACGGTAGAACGCCTCCCTGGCGCGCGTCATGGCGTGACGGAGTCCGCACTCGGTGATGAGGGGGCAGTTCTTGGTGGGGGACTGGCACTCTGCCGGGTCCTGCCGGCTGTCCAAATGGCGCAGCACCTCGCCCACAGTGGCTTTCCGCCCGGCTTCGTTCAACCGGGACCCACCCAGCCGGCCTCGTTCGACGTCGATCAGCCCCAGTGAACGCAAACGGACCATGGCCTTGCTGACGTGGTTGTACGGAGTTCCAACAGCATCTGCCACTGCCTGGGTGGTCAGCAGTGCACCCTCGGGAGCTGCGGCCAACACCATGATGGCCCGAAGGCTCACATCTGCGAAGGCGTTGATTTTCATGGAATCAGTCTAGATCGTAGGTCTAGTCCACCCAGATGGATGGCTCGTGGGTGTCCGGTTCCATGGCAGCGAAGGTAAATCCCTCAGCTTCCGGGACATACGGAATGATGGCGGCCAGGACAGCACCATCACGGTGCTCCGCCGCGCCGTGAATGCCGTCTGAACCATGTTCGGGCAAACTGACATCGCTGACGATGGCAACCGCGCGGTATTCATCCCGGCCTTGGCGCAAGAGTTCGTGAAGATCGGTCAGCATCTGACCGGCATCTACCTGGCCATCCTCGTCAGGTTCCCCGGGAGTCACCATGACGATCCGGAGTTCGCCATCACTCCCGAGCGTGATGCCGAAGGGGAAGAAGCCGCCATTCTGTTGGAGATGCTCCTGGGCGGTCCCGAGGCCAGTGCCCAGGGTTTCCCGGAGCTCGCGGTCCTGGGCTGATTCTTCCGATTCTTCCGGCAGGGTGCTGCCGTTTGGTTGTTCACTCATACTGACCACACCTGGGCCTGTGCGGGAACCACCGCTGACTCGCCGAAGGCGACCGTGCCGGATTCGCCGTCCAGCTCATAAGGCTTGACGATGTGCATTGACAACCCTTCGGAATGCTCGATGTGCAGTCTGACGGCGTCCAAAACACCGCCCTCCTCGAGCTTGATGCTGACGTCAGCCACGATGCAGGTTCCGCGCAGTGTGTCTTTCTCCAGCCGAAAGCCTTCGGTCATTAACTGGATTGCTTCGGAGGAATCCAGTTCGTCATCCTCGTTGGGCTCCAAGTAGGCCATGCGGTGCGCTACCTCGCCGGAGAGATCGGTGCTTGCGCCGTATGGGGCCAGGACGCCGTTCCTGGACAGCTGATCCTCGGCGAACGGAACTGCGACACCCACAAGCTTGAAAACATCCTGGATGGCCTGCTCCGAAAGTCCTTGGTGCCACCAATCCTCCGCGGGTGAGGCCGTTTCGCCATTCCACAGGTGGGCAGCCTGGGCCTCGACCCGGGGTTCGCTGAATGTGGGGTGCTTCAGGAATTTCTTGCGGGTGAAGTCCACCCGGATGAGCTGGGCAATGCCACTGCGGTGTTCGGCCCAGAGGTGGAGCGTGTCCTCATTCTTGCCCGACTCCGGATCCAATACAGCGACCATCGCGAAGAGGTTTTCGGCATAGCCCGAAAAGAGATCGACGGTCAGCTTAACGGATACCTCCGGGTCCGAGGGCATGGTCCCCCGGATTTCCTGGGGGACCTCGCCGCGGTGGACGGCGCCCTCAGCGTCGAGCATGAAGACGAACGGGGCGAAGCTCTTGTTGAGGACCAATTGAGCGTCGGCCAGTTTCAAGGCCTCGGCCACGACAGCGGCCAATTCGGATTCGGGAGAGGTCCGTTCCTCGGGCGAAAGCTGCGTCACGGCTGTAAGCCTAGCCGCGTACCAGCGCCAGGACGCGGTCGCGGATCTTCTCCATGGTGGGCTGGTCCTTGGCCTCGGCGTTCAACCGCAGGAAGGGCTCGGTGTTGGACGGGCGGAGGTTGAACCACCAGCTGCCGTCCTTCGCGGTGAAGGTGCTGCCGTCCATGTGGTCGATCTCGATGTCTTCGCTTTCGAAGTCCACCCGGACACGCTCTACGGCGCCGGCTTTGTCTTCGATCTCGGAGTTGATTTCGCCCGACGAAACGTAGGGTTCGTATTGGCGGCCGAGATCGGACAGCGGGCCGTCCTGCTCGCCGAGGGCAGCGAGCACGTGCATGGCTGCGAGCATGCCGGTGTCTGCGTTCCAGAAGTCCCTGAAGTAGAAGTGCGCGGAGTGCTCCCCGCCGAACACCGCACCTTCCTTCGCCATGACGGCCTTGATGAAGGAGTGCCCCACACGGGTCCGGACGGCACGGCCGCCGTCCTTTGCCACGAGTTCGGGAACGGCCTTTGAGGTCAGGAGATTGTGGATGATGACTGGAGTTTCTTCCCCGGCCTTCCGTGCCCGGGCGATCTCGCGGCGGGCAACCATGCCAGTGATGGCCGACGGGGACACGGGCTCGCCCTTTTCGTCGATCACGAAGCAGCGGTCGGCGTCGCCGTCGAACGCCAGGCCGATGTCCGCGCCGTGTTTGACGACCGCCGCCTGGAGGTCGCGGAGGTTTTCCGGTTCCAGCGGGTTGGCGGGGTGGTTCGGGAAGGAACCGTCCAGTTCGAAGTAGAGCGGGATGATCTCGAAGGGCAGGGCCGGGAGCAACTTGTCTCCCAGGACGGCAGGGGTGGTGAGGCCGGCCATGCCGTTGCCGGCGTCGACCACGATCTTCAGCGGCCGGGAACCGGAAAGGTCCACCAGCTTGCGCAGGTACTCGGAGTAGTCCTTCAAGACATCATGGACACCGATCTCGCCGCGCGTCGCTGCGGACGGGATGGTGCCTGCGTTCAGGTACTGCTCCGCGAGTGCCTGGATCTCTTTCAATCCGCTTTCGGAAGAAATGGGTTGGGCGCCGGCCTTGGCCATCTTGATGCCGTTGTATTCGGCGGGGTTGTGGCTGGCGGTGAACGTGGCGCCGGCTGCATTCAGGGCGCCGCATGCGTAGTAGAGCTCATCGGTGGAGATCAGGTCCAGGAGTTGTACATTGGCCCCACGCGTGGCCGCGCCGTTGGCGAAGGCCTGGCTGAACTCCGGTGACGAAGGACGCATGTCGCCACCGACCAGGACAGTTTCGCCCTCAAGGCCCAGGACGTCGATGAAGGCAGCGCCGACTGCCTCGACGATTTCAGACGTGATGGATTCACCCACGATCCCCCGGACGTCGTACGCCTTGAAGGATGCCGAGAGGTCGAATGTCTTGTTCTGCTCGCTAGTCACGGGCTCAATCCTACTGTGGCTACCCAGCACGGCATGAACCGGGGGCCTCCCCATGTGGATAGCAGTCATCCACTGGCTGTTTATCCACATAGCTGATCTGCTCCGGTCTTGCTGTCAGGGGCGACTGGAATACTGGGGTCATGGCCAACAACTCCCCAAACACTGCCGCTCCCGTGCAATCGACAACCCAGCAGGAGGCGCTGGCTTGCCTTCGCGAACTTGTAGGCCACCCCGAGGCGCAGTTCCACGATGGCCAGTTCGAAGCGATCGAGGCTTTGGTGGATGCCGGCCGAAGGGCGCTCGTGGTCCAGCGCACCGGCTGGGGAAAGTCCGCCGTCTACTTCGTTTCATCCTTGCTCTTGCGCCGCAGGGGAGCCGGACCGACCCTGATCGTCTCACCCCTGCTGGCGCTCATGCGTGACCAGGTGGCCGCCGCTGCGCGAGCAGGTGTCCGTGCTGTGGCCATCAATTCCGCCAACGCCCTTGAATGGGACACAGTCCTGGCCCAGTTGGCGGCAGACGAGGTCGACGTTCTCCTCGTGTCTCCCGAGCGCCTGACCAATCCGTCCTTCCGGGAGAACCAGCTTCCGGAGCTTATCCGGAGGACAGGGCTTCTGGTGATCGACGAAGCCCACTGTATTTCCGACTGGGGACACGACTTCCGGCCCGATTACCGCCGCATCTCCGACCTCATCGCCCAGTTGCCGGAGACTGTTCCAGTCCTGGCAACCACTGCTACTGCCAACTCCAGGGTGGTCCATGACATTGAAGAGCAGCTCGGCGCAGGAGTGCTGACCATCCGCGGGGGCTTGGGGCGGGAGTCGCTGCGACTCGGGGTCCTCAATCTCTCCGACTCCAAGGACCGGCTGGGCTGGCTGCTGACCCACCTTGCAGACATGCCGGGGAGCGGCATCATTTATACGCTCACCGTCTCTGCGGCCGAGGACACTGCGCGGTTGCTTGCCGGAGCCGGACACAACGTGCTCTCTTACACAGGCAGGACCGATCCCGCCGACCGGGAACGGGCAGAGCAACTGCTCAAGGACAATCAGGTGAAGGCGCTGGTGGCAACCTCTGCCCTGGGCATGGGCTTCGACAAACCGGACCTCGGCTTCGTGATCCACCTTGGGGCGCCATCATCACCGGTCGCCTACTACCAGCAAGTCGGCCGCGCGGGCCGTGGCGCCGCCAATGCCGATGTACTGCTCCTTCCTGGGTCGGAAGACCGCGAGATCTGGCAATACTTCGCTACAGCATCCATGCCGTCCGAGGAGAAGGCAGCTGCCGTGCTGGCTGTCCTCGGCGATGCCGGCACAGCCATGTCCACCGTCGCATTGGAAACCCGCGTGGACCTTCGCCGGACGCCACTGGAATTGCTCTTGAAGGTTTTGGCGGTGGATGGCGCCGTCGAGCGCGTTGGCGGCGGTTGGCGGTCAACCGGCCGGCCATGGAATTACGACGCCGAACGCTATGCGCGCATTGCCGAGGCGCGGGTGGATGAGCAGGATTCCATGGTGGTCTACCAGGACACGGCCGGTTGCCGGATGGAGTACATCACCTCGGTGCTTGATGATGAAACTGCTGCCGCCTGTGGACGTTGTGACAACTGTGCGGGCCGATGGTTCCCTGTGGATGTGGCGGACTCGGCGGTGGAGGCGGCAGATCAGACTCTTCGCCGGGCAGGAATCGCAATAGAGCCGCGCCTTCAATGGCCCAGCGGAATGGACCGGCTCGGTGTCGCCGTCAAGGGAAAGATCAAACCCGACGAAAGCGTTGCAGAGGGACGTGTCCTGGCCAGGCTGACAGACCTTGGCTGGGGCGGCGCCCTCCGTGAACTGTTTGCTGCCGGTGCGCCGGACCGGGCCGTAGATCAGGGGATGCTGCAGGCATGCGTGCAGGTCCTCAGGGAGTGGTCAGGCGCCGAGGGCGGAACGCCGTGGAGCGGCGTCGGACGCCCGGTGGCTGTCGTCAGCATCCCGTCGCGAAGCAAACCGCAACTAGTGGATTCGCTGGCCCAGGGGATAGCCGGAATAGGCAGAATGCCGTACTTGGGGCAGCTGCAGCCGGCTCACGGTGGTCCAACCGGCGCGCGTGGCGGCAATAGCGCCTACAGGCTCGCCGGCGTGTGGGACCGGCTGGTGGTCGGGCCTGAACTTGCCCAGGCTCTTGCCGATATCGGGAGCCAGCCTGTGTTGTTGGTGGACGATCTGGTCGACAGTCGCTGGACGATGACGGTATCGGCGCGGGCTTTGCGGCAGGCAGGCGTAGCAGCGGTCCTCCCACTTGCATTGGCGCAAGCGGGGTAGCGGAAGGAAAATAGCGTCATTTTGTGATCGCTCCCACATCAGGTCTATAGGATCGAGGAAACGCCCCCTGCTGCCTTCGTGGAGCACCAGCGACGAACTTGGACCGGAGCCATGACCACAAGACCCAGCGCAGGCATCGAAGAAGCCAGCGAGACCAGTTGGCGCCCCCGCTTGGCCTTGTTGGTGGCCGCGACGTTTTTCATGGAGTTCCTTGACGGGACTATCCTGACCACCGCTATTCCGAGCATTGCGTCCGACTTCCGAGTCGCACCGGCCGACATCAACATCACCATGACGGCCTACTTGGTGACGGTCGCGATGGGAATCCCACTGAGCAGTTGGCTCGCTGAACGGTTCGGCGCTCGCCGGATCTTCTGCCTGGCCATAGCCGTTTTCACCATTGCTTCCCTGCTCTGCGCCGTGAGCACCGACCTGACCATGCTCACACTCAGCCGGGTGGCCCAAGGGATCGGCGGGGCCATGATGGTTCCTGTCGGGACACTGGTGGTCCTGCGGGGTACGCCGAAATCCGAGCTCCTTCGGGCAACGGCCTATCTGGTCTGGCCCGGGCTCCTCGCACCGGTACTTGCGCCGATGGTCGGTGGCGCCCTCACAACGTTCCTTTCCTGGCATTGGATCTTCCTCATCAACATCCCGCTGGGCCTGGCAGCCTTCATCGCTGCACTTCGGCTGGTGCCTCGGACGCAATTCGATGGAAAGCGCCGCCTTGACTGGTTCGGGCTGATGCTGACCACCCTTGGCGTCGGGGCGTTGGTGGTGGGGCTGGAAACCTTGGGCGGCCACGCATCCAATGTCCTCGCTGTAGTGGTGGTAACCGCCGGAGTGCTGTCCTTGGCAGGGGCGGTCTGGTGGATGGGGAAAGCGAAAGTACCACTGTTCAACCTCAGCGTCTTCGGTACCAGGACTTTCCGGGCGACCTCAACCGGTGGCTTCATCTACCGGCTGACCATCAGTTCGGTCCCCTTCTTGTTGCCCCTGATGTTCCAGGCTGGATTCGGCTGGGACCCGCTGAAGGCCGGCGTCATGGTGGCGGCAGTCTTCGTCGGCAATATCGGGATCAAACCTGCCACCACGCCACTGATCAGGCGCTTCGGGTTCAAAGCCGTGCTTGTCTTCGCGTCGTTCGCTTCCGCCGTAACGTTCGCTTTGTGCGCGTTCCTTGACGCCCAAACACCGGAACCGCTGATTTTCGCTTTGCTGCTGTTCAGCGGCGCCTTCCGCTCCATTGGTTTTTCCGCCTACGCTTCGGTGCAATATGCGGACATCGTCCCGGGGCAGCTGCCCTCGGCCAACGCCATCTCGGCAACCCTCGTTCAGTTGGCAGCTGCGGCCGGGATCGCGGTGGGAGCTTTGTTCCTGCGCCTCTTCGAAGCCACGGGTCTTTTCGGGACGGACCAGGTGGGGGCATACAAGGGTGCTTTCATCGCCATGGCCGTCCTGATGCTCATCAGTACGGTGGACAGCCTGACCCTCCACCGTCACGCAGGAGCCGAGGTCAGCGGTACCTCAGCCGGGGCAAAGCGCGCCTGAACCCTGTCGGCGGGCGTCCCGGCTTGGTCGCTGGCGCTGCCACGGCCATTGGCTCGCTTAAACGCAAAAGGCCCCGGTTCGAAAACCGGGGCCTGTTCGCGGAGACGGGGGGATTTGAACCCCCGGTGGAGTTGTGCCCCACACTTCATTAGCAGTGAAGCCCATTCGGCCGCTCTGGCACGTCTCCCTTTGCTATTGCTAGCCCACCAAGGATACGCAGAACCTGCCGTCCAGCGCAAAACACGCCAAAGCCGGGTGTCCGTTTCGATGTCCCGCTGCTATTCGTGCCGTGCGCGTGGCCTTGTGCGCAGGGAACCATCGAAACAGGCGTCAGTTGCTTCCGGCCAGGGAAACCCACAGGAAGTGGTTGCTCCGTGCCTGCAGTGCTGCAGCCTGCCGGTTGTCCGAGGCTCCCGCGTGCCCACCTTCGAGGGCTTCGTGGAACCAGACGTTCGGAATCCCCATGGCCTGCATCCGTGCCGCCATCTTCCGGGCCTGCACCGGCCCCACCCGGTCGTCAGAGGTTGCTGTCCAGATGAAGGTTTCGGGGTACTCCACGCCGTCCCGAAGCAGGTGGTACGGCGAGAAAGTCCGGATGAAATCCCATTGTTCCGGCACATCCGGGTCACCGTACTCGGCAATCCAGGAGTAGCCCGCCGAGAGCTTGGTGTACCGGCGCATGTCCAGGAGGGGCACACCGCAGGAGACAGCGCCAAACAGTTCCGGGTACTGGGTCAGCATGTTGCCCACCAGCAGGCCACCATTGGAGCCGCCCACGCAGCCAAGGCGACGACGACTGGTCACGCCACGCGAGATCAGGTCCTTGGCTACTGCGGCGAAGTCCTCGTAGGCACGGTGACGGTTCTCCTGGAGTGCTGCACGGTGCCACGAGGGGCCATACTCCCCGCCGCCGCGGATGTTGGCAACCACGTACACGCCGCCGCGTGAGTGGGCGGCAGCCCCGTCGTCGGACGCTATGCCCGCAGTACGGCGCTCCAGCCAGGCGCGCCCGATCGTCCCGCTGTACGCCGGGGTACGGGAAACTTCGAACCCGCCGTAGCCGGAGAGCTGGGTGGGGTTCTCCCCGTCCAGTACCAGGTCCTTGGAGGCCACCTGGAAGTACGGAACCTTGGTGCCATCCAAGGAAACCGCGAAGTGCTGCTGGACCTCGTAGGCGGCTTCGTTGAAGAACGACGGCGACCGCTTCACCTCGGTGTGCCGGCTCACCACGCCACCGCTCACCACGCCACCGTCAGCCACGTCACCGTCGGCCGTGTCCTGCGCTGCTGCAGGCGAAAGCGTACCCCGGGTCAAAGTGGTGGGTGTCGTGAAGCCTGTGGCCACCAACCAGAAGTCGTTCCCGGCACCGGAGTCGGAGACGTCCTCATCATCCACGGCGTAGGCATTGACGTCATGCAGGGGAGGGCAGGCGTCCAGGACGGTGGAGGCCCACGAGCCTGAGGCGTCAACAGCCGACGGATCCAGGACCCTGATCTCGGAGGAGACGTCCCGGAGGAGGTTCAGCAGCAGGTAATCCTTGGTCCAGCTCCAGGACTGCAATGACGTGTGCGCATCAGGGGTGAACAGGACCAGCAACTCAGCCGGGCCAGCCAGGTAGCTTTCGAAATCTGCGGCCAGCAGGGAGCCGGCCGGGTACGTGACCCCCGCTGCTTCCCAATCGCCCTGGGGTCGGAAAAGCAGCCAATCGCGGTGGACGCTGATGTTGACATCGGTGGGCACGTCAATGGCCACCCACGAGTCGTCGCGCAGCAGCCACGTACTGCGGTTGTAGAAGTCGATGTAGTCAACGGCGAAGGTCCGCTCGAAACCGGGCGTGGAATCGTGCGCCACCATGGCCAGCATGTGGTTCTCCGGAATTTCGAACAGGCGCTCAGCGTCCGCGAGCGACTGCCCGCGGCGAAGCTTGACGCCGGTCCGTGCATAGGAGGACGACGTGGCGGGCAAGCCTTCAGCTGTGCTGGACACGAGAAGGGTGTCGGCATCCAACCAGCTGATGTTGCCTTTGGCTGTGGGAATGTCGAAGCCACCTGCTGCCGGGTCCACGAAGGTTCGCGTTTCGACGTCGAACTCGCGGTGGCGGTCGGCATCGCCCCCGTCGGGGGAGAGCGAAACCATGGCAAAGCGGTACTCTGCGCCGTCCGAAGGACGGAGGAAACCGGCACCGTGGAACACCCACTCAACACCTTCAGCAGCGGCAAGGGCATCGACGTCGAGCAGTACATCCCACTCGGGATCCTCGGTGAGGTAGCTCTCCCAGGTGGTGCGGCGCCAAAGGCCCTTGGGGTGCTCCTGGTCCTTCCAGAAGTTGTAGTAGAAATCGCCGCGTTTGTTGACCATGGCGATCCGGTCCGTGGAGTCCAGGACTTCCAGGATGCCGGACTCGACCGCCGCGTAATCGGCGTCTTCGAGCAGTTCCTCGGTGCGGGCGTTCTGTTCCCTGACCCAGGCCAACTGCTCTTCGCCGTGGATGTCCTCAAGCCAGGCGTTTTCATCCGTGGGCTCAGGTGCGGACTCCGCCGCGTGGCGCGGTCCGGAGGCCGGCGCGGTGTCATTCCCGGAAAGTGGCGACGGATCAGCTTCTGTGGTGGTCATCGCCCCATCCAAGCAACACACTTCGACGGTAAGCAAGTCACGCAGAAGTTAGGCTGGAGCGTGGCTAAATCCCAAATCGACCGTGTTGCCCTTGTGGGGGCGGGCCCTCGGGGCACCAGTGTCCTCGAACGGTTGCTCGCGAATTGGGCTGCGGAGAGAGCTGAAGGCGCCACCCTGCAGATCCATGTGGTGGATCCGTACCCCGCCGGCTCCGGACACGTGTGGCAGCCGGAACAGTCGCGCCTCTACCTGATGAACACCCAGTCGTTCTATCCCACCCTCATCCCCGAGGATTCCGGATTGGCGGCACCGTTGGCGGGTGGTTCCTTCGACCAGTGGCGCGAGGCCCGGCGTCGCGACGGTGCCGGGCTGAACGACGCAGAAAAGGCAGAGCTGGCCACGCTCGAGTCCCACGATTTCCCCAGCCGTGCGCTGTACGGGCGGTACCTGCGCCAAACCCTGGCCGGGTTGCTGGAGCGGAAGCCCGACGGCGTGGAAGTCACCTTCCATGAAACGCTCGCCGTTGCGGCGCGGCCCGTGGACGGGATGTTCGACGTCGAACTGGCCGACGGCGGCACGCTCACCGTCGATTCGGTGGTGCTGGCTCTGGGGCACATCGAGTCACGGCTGAATCCGGAGCAGAAATCATTCAAGCGCGCAGCTGACGAGTTGGGCCTGCTGTACTTTCCGCCGGCACCGCCCGCCGACGTTGACTGGCAGGTTGTGCCGGACAATGAGCCGGTTCTTGTCCGCGGCATGGGCTTGAACTTCTTTGATGTGATGGGCCAGCTGACTGAGGGCCGCGGCGGCAAGTTCCTTGAAGCCGGAGCGCCCGGTGCCGGGGTGTTGGAGTACCGGGCCTCGGGCCGGGAGCCCAGGATCATCGCCGCGTCACGCAGGGGAACGCCGTACCGGGCGAAGGCCGGTTTGGAGGGCTATTACCCGCGCAGCATCACCATGCGCTACCTGACCGAGGACGCAGTGGACCGGTTCCGGGCCGCAGGCATCCAGCCCGGCTTCGACCATGACCTGTGGCCCTTGCTGCACCGGGACGCGCTGTGGGCCTATTATTCGACGCTGGCCCGGTCCCAGCCGGCCGCGATCAAGGACCCGGCGCAGTTCCTGGCCGACCTCGAAGACGCGCTCCAACCGCATGCCCACACCACGGCAAACTGGGAAAGCGACGTGGAGGTCCTGGTTGAAAAGCATGTGGCGGCATCACGGCGTTTGAACCTGCGCGGGCTCGCGGCGCCGTTGGCAGGCCGGACGTTCGCGTCACGGCGTGACCTGGATGCTGCGATCACCGCGTACCTGGACGACGACGCGCGGCGTTCGGCGCTGGGCGAATCGGACCCCGTGAAGATGGCCATCGGCGCGCTCCACACCGGCCGTGCCATCCTCAAGACCGTTGTAGCCGATGGCGGCATCACCGACGAGTCCTGGCTGGCAGGGCTGCGCGGCTGGTTCGAGTCGTTTGTCGAAGGGTTGGCCAGCGGACCTCCTGCGCTGCGTTCGGAGCAGCTGGCCGCCTTGGCGCGTGCCGGCGTCGTGAGTTTTGTGGGACCGGACCCCAAGTTCAGCGTCGATCGTGGCGCAAAAGTGTTCCGGGCGGCGTCACCCTGGGTCCACGAGGGGCCCGCTGAAGCACGCACCCTGATCGAAGCGATGTCACCCGCCAACAGGGTGGGCATCAACATTTCTCCGCTGCTCGAGCAGCTCATGGCCGACGGCCTGGTGCGGACCAAGATCATGATGAGTGTGGAGGGGACGCCCATGCAAACCACCGGCCTGGACGTTGAGCCACACCCTTACCGTCCCATTGCCGCCAACGGATCCATCACGGAAAACATGTACGTTCTGGGCTTGCAGTTGTCCGCGTCGCAGTGGGGCAATGCCATTGCCGCCGAAGCCCGTCCCCGCTCCGGGCGGGCCTATGCCAGCGGCCAGCGGACCTTGCGCGACGCTGACGAGATCGCCCGCAGCATCCTGGGCCTCTAGCCGTCACAGGCTTGCGTTGCCTGCCAGCCTTCGTTACTGTGTGAGCTGCATCACCCGCAAGGGTGTGCGCGCTTTTGATCTGCGGCGGGAGAGTCCTGCCGGTACATCCCGTCAGGCGCCGTAGGAGCAAACCCTCCCCAGGAATCTCTCAGGCCCATGTACCGCCGCGGCGAGGCAACTCTGGAAAGCAGTCCGGCCACACCGGACTCACCGAAGGTGCAAGCAGGCCCATGCCCGCGGAAACTCTCAGGTCCACGTACAGAGCGGGGAGGAACCCGAATCAATGCGGCACCTTGTGCCGCCTGAACGACGGAGTTCCTTTGACGATTCATCCTTCCGCGAGTGCCGGTTCACCCCATCTCGAACGCCAGCTCAGCAACCGCCACATCCAGCTCATAGCCATCGGTGGAGCGATTGGCACCGGCCTTTTCATGGGCTCGGGAAAGACCATTTCCGCAGCCGGCCCATCCGTCATTTTTGTGTACATGATCATCGGCTTCATGCTGTTCTTCGTCATGCGTGCCATGGGCGAACTGCTCCTCAGCAACCTGAACTACAAGTCCTTCAGCGATTTCGCCGCTGACCTCCTGGGCCCTTGGGCCGGGTTCTTCACCGGCTGGACCTACTGGTTCTGCTGGGTCATTACCGGGATCGCCGACGTGATCGCCATCGCCGGCTATTCCAAGGAATTGTGGCCTTCCCTGCCCTTGTGGGTTCCGGGACTCATCACCATCGGCATTCTCCTGCTCCTGAACCTGGCCACCGTGAAGGCCTTCGGTGAGACGGAGTTCTGGTTCGCGCTCATCAAGATCGTGGCTATCGCTGCGCTCATCATTGTTGGCCTGTTCATGATCTTCAGCGGCTTCGAGTCCGACGCCGGTCCGGCCGGTTTCTCCAACCTGTGGAGCCATGGCGGCTTCTTCCCGAACGAGTTCATGGGCTTCGTGGCCGGTTTCCAGATCGCCGTGTTCGCATTCGTGGGCATCGAACTGGTGGGCACCACCGCTGCCGAAGCCAAGGACCCGGAGAAGAACCTCCCCAAGGCCATCAACTCGATCCCCATCCGGGTTCTCCTGTTCTACGTCGGTGCCCTCATCATCCTCATGTCCGTCACACCGTGGACGCAGTTCGCCGCCGGCCACAGCCCGTTTATCGCGATGTTCTCCCTGGCAGGCCTCGGCGCAGCGGCCACCATCGTCAACCTCGTGGTGCTGACATCGGCCATGTCCTCTGCCAACTCCGGCATCTATTCCACGTCCCGCATGGTGTTTGGTCTCGCCCAGGAGGGCGACGCGCCTAAGGTGTTTGGCGCCCTCTCCGGACGCAAAGTACCCCGCAACGCCCTGTTCCTGTCCTGCGTCCTGCTGCTGTCCGGCGTCGTGCTCATGTACGCCGGCCAGGACGTTGGCAAGGCCTTCGACATGGTGACCACAGTGTCCGCGGTGTGCTTCGTGTTCGTTTGGTCGATCATCCTGGCCAGCTACCTTGCCTTCAGGAAGCGCCGGCCACACCTGCACGAGTCGTCAGCGTTCAAGATGCCCGGTGGCGTGGTGATGGTGTGGGTGGTGTTCGCGTTCTTCGCTTTCGTGCTGTGGGCCCTTACCACCCAGCCGGACACCCTGATTGCCTTGCTCGCCACTCCCGTGTGGTTTGTGATTCTGGGGGTCGCGTGGATCATCCTTCGGCGCCGGCCCGCGCATCTGGCACGCTACGCGGAGTTCCAGGCCGAATTGCAGCGGGATGCTGAGAGGACGGCCGTGCCGGAGCCGGCCACCAAGTAGGCTTCCCGAACGCAAAAGCAGGGCCCTTCACGCTGGCTGCGTGGAGGGCCCTGCTTATGTTGCTTTTGCCGGGAGTGGTCAGCCCCTCAAGCACTTCTGGTAGTCCAACCAGGCGAAGGCATACCGCAGCCAGCCCGCGATGTCGTACCACTTGGACGGCTTGGTGGGTGGGGTGCACTGGGGCGGTTGCGGTCCGCTGTCCGCCACAGTGATCAGAGCCTTCACCACCGTTCCACTTTCGACGGCGGTCAGCACCAGGGTGCCGGTACCTGCAGCTGCCGCCGCGGGAACCTTGAGGTTCACCGTTGCCGCGCCTGCCGTCACCGGCACGGAACCGAGCGCCACAGCGGCGCCCTTGCTGTCCACGAAGACGGCGTTCAGCGAGGCGTTGGCCGGGCTGCCGATCGACGTCAGATTCAGCTTGGAAACAGTCAGGGTGATGGGCTCACCGGCCTTAACCTGGGCCGCCGTCGAGTTGGCGACGGCAACCGAACGGCGCCCGAAGTCCGGGGACACCGGGTTGTGTTCGCGCAGGTACTTGATCCACGCATCACGGTCCACCAGGCCGGTGTCCTTGGTGTTGCTGCCTTCCTTGAAGACCCGGAAGTTGTCACCGCCGGTTGCCAGGAAGCTGAAGGTGCCGATCCTGTACTGCTTGGCGGGGTCGATCACGGCGCCGTTTACCCAGATGCCGGTGATGCGGTCACCTGCAGGGCGGGCGGCGTCGTAGGTGTAGTTGACGTTCTTGGACAGACCCAGCTGCTGGTACGGGCGGCTGGGAACAGTGCCGTCCGGGTTGGTCTGCCACTGCTGTTCAAGAAGTGTCTTGAACTGCGTGCCGGTCAGGGACGTAGTCCAGAGGTTGTTCACGAACGGCAGCACCGCGTTGGCCTCGGCGTAGGTGATGGTGCCGTCCGGTGCGTAATAGAGCTCGTTGCGCAGGCCGCCGGGATTTACGACGCCGATCTCCGCCGAGCCCAGTTCAGGCGCCTTGAGCGTGTCCACCAGTGAGTCCGCCACCAGGTTTCCCAGCGTGGACTCGCTCGCGCGGTCGTCACGCTTGGGAGCCCCGCCGGCGGGGTCCGGGGTGAAAGCGGTGGTGATATCAGCGGTCACTGCACCCACCGGCTGGTTGCCGATCTCGGCAGCCTGGGCAAGGGCCTTGTCCACGATGGTCTTCACTGCCGCCACCCGCGGGTAGCTGGCCACGAGGCTCTCGGCGGTATCGGTCGTCCGGTCCACCACAGCGGCCTTGTAGGCAGTGACGGACTTGCTTGCGGTGTCTACCGTGAGCGTCACGCTGCCCACGTTTTCGCCGTAGTTGCCGGTCTGCACGATCGCCCGGGTCTTGCCTGTGGGCTGGCCGTTGGCGTCCAGGACCGGTGCGTCCCAGGCGTACTCCTTGTGCGTGTGGCCGGTGAAGATGGCAGCGACGTCAGGAGTGGTTTCGTTGACCAGTTTGGCGAACGGTCCGCCTGCTGCGACTTCCTGTTCCAAAGTGGCGCCTTCGGGCGTACCGGAAGCGGCGCCGTCGTGGTTCTCCACAATGATCAGGTCTGCCAGGTTCTCAGCCTTGATTTTTGCCGCCACCCGGTTGATGGCTTCCACGGGGTCCCCGAACTCAAGATCGGCAATTCCGGCCGGAGTTACCAAGGAGGGAACTTCCTGGGTGACGGTGCCGATCACGGCCACGCGCATCCCGTTCATGTCCAGTACCTTGTACTCCGGGAGGACCGGGGTGGTGGTGCCCTTCTGGTAGACGTTCGCACCCAAGTAGGCGAACCTTGCGTTGGTCCCTCCGGCGATGACTCGCTCGCGCAAGTCCTGCCAACCGCCGTCGAACTCGTGGTTGCCCACAGCGGAAGCCTGCAGCTCCAGCGCGTTGAGGACGTCGATCGTGGGCTGGTCCTTCGCCACTGACGACGCGAACAAGGAAGCGCCGATGTTGTCACCAGCGGAGATGAACGCCGTTGCGCCCGGTGCTGCAGCGGCACGGAGTTTCTCCACGGTTCCTGCGAAGAGCACGGTGTTGGTGTCGATGCGGCCGTGGAAGTCGTTGATGCCCAGGAACTGCAGGTCAACGGTGGCCGGTGCGTCGGGAGTCAGGTTCAGTCCAACCACTACGGGGTCGTGGTCGCTGGCCCGGAATTCGTCCGCGGCGTAGTAGTTGGTCACGTTGTTGTTATACCTGCTGTATTCCAGCGCGACGGACTCTACGGAGTTGATGTTCCAGATGTCGGTCCCGGTGACTTTTTCCGCAGCCGCCGGGGAAGCGAGGATGTGGTCAAGCGAACCCACCAAGCCACCGAACAGGTAGGAGTGTTTGCCGGTGCCGGCCTCAAGGTCGGTGTAGCCGGCGCCCGTCAGGACGTTGATGGGATCTTCCTTGGCGTAGGCGTTGAAGTCACCGATGAGGAAGACCTTATCCGTGCCCTTGGAAGCCTGCAGGTCCTTGGAGAATGCGAGCAACGATTCGGCCTGCCTGGTGCGGGCGATGTTGGAGGCACCCTGGCCCTTGTCGGTATCGTCCGGGGTGGCCGCGGAACCCTTGGACTTGAAGTGGTTCACGATTGCTATGAACTTTTTGTCGTCGGCAGCGCCCACCGGCTTGAACACCTGTGCCAGCGGCTTGCGGGCACTTGCGAAGGCCACGGTGTCGTTGTGGATGATGGACTCGCCCACGGGCTCGGCAGCGGCCTTCTTGTAGATGAACGCGGTGCGGATCATGTCCTCATCGCTCAGCGGGGGAGCGTTGGCCGGAGTCCGCACGTAGTCCCAAACACCCGGAGTCTTGACGTTGAGCGCGTCAACCAGCTTGGACAGGGCATCGTCGCGGTTCTTGCCGAACTGTGCCGAGTTCTCGATCTCTTCAAGGGATATGACGTCCGCGCCGGACTTGGTGATGGCTGCTACGATCTTGGCCTGCTGGCGCTCGAAGTTCTCCGCGTTGGCGGCTCCGCGGGCGTTGCAGCCTTCCTTGACCGTAATCGGGTTGCCCTCGCGGTCGGTGTAGAAGACGCAGCCGCTCAGCTGGTCCCCGGTGGTGGGGAAGTAATTGAGCACGTTGAAGGACGCCAGTTTAAGGTTTCCACCAACGTTGGCCGGACCGTCGGGCCGGGTGGAGGTGAACGACGCAGGCTGGACTGAGTCCGCGTTGGCCGGGGTCAGCGCGGCCAGCGGCTGGAATTTCCAGGAGTTGTTGCCGTAGCCCAGGATCACGTCGGTGCGGAACTGTGCCGGCGATCCGACCCGCACGGGATCAGAGGTGCTCAGGTACGGCAGTTGTTGTGCCTTGGTGGTGGCGTCCTTGAGGAAGTTCGTGGACGCGCCGTCGTCGAGCTTGATGGCCCGCAGGGCGTTGTCGGCAACCACAGCGGCGTACTCCGGCGAACCGTAAGTGGCCACTGCCGTCGGCTGCACCAGTGGTGATGTGCCGGCCGCCAAGCCGACCTCGCCGTACTGGTTGAGGGAGTAGTTGTCCGTGACGGTGAACTCGCCCTGCGGAGCGACGAGCATGCCCTCCAGGCTCTCACGGGCGGCTTCATTGGCCGGCAGGGAGAACGGGGTGGACTTGACCTCGGGCGCTGCCTCACTGAGCTTCTTCAAGCCTGCGGCTTCGACCGTGATCTGGGTCTGGTTGGCGAATTCGCTCACGGCTCCGGTGAGTTCCAGGTAGTCACCCGGCTGTACCGTTGCCGCCGTCGTAGGCGAGTAGACGAACAAAGCGTCCGACGCCGTCCTGGCCGCCCCGCCGGCGTCGCCGCCGGTTCCGGGGGTCTGGACGTAGTAGCCGTTGAATCCGCCGGTTGCGTAGACGGCCGTGACCTTGCCGCGCGTCGTGACGGCGCTGCCTACGAACGGGCTTGCCGTGCCGGTGCCTTGGATCTCTGCGATGGTCTTGACGCCGGGCTGCGGACCGGGGTCCGTGGGCGGGGTTCCGCCGTTGGAACCTGTCGGGGTGATGGTGGTGCTGAGGCTGAAATCGGCGGCGTTGGAGTCGGTGTCCACACCGTTGGTTCGATTCAGGCTCTTGACGTCTGCGTTGCCGGCAGGTGCGCTGGCTGCGGCGGTCTCGAAGGTGTTGGAGGTGCCGTAGCCAAGGAGGTCGGCAATGGCGGGGTTTCCGGTGACCGAGCCGGCAGGGAGCGGTGAGACCGCGTTGGCTTGCTTGGCCAGGACCAGGGTTCCCGTGGTGCCGCTGGGATTGAGGGTGCCGGTTGCCTGCACATCGGGCGTGGGGAGGTTCGGGGCCGTGGAACTGCCGTTGTTCGTGGCTCCCTGAACCAGGTAGTAGCCCTTGGCCGGGATGCTGCCCGTCAAGGGAGTGATGCCGGTAGGTGCCGTAGTGGCGGTGGCTGATCTGTACTGCAGGGACCATCCAGCCAGGCTGACGGGAGTGTCCGAGGAGTTGTAGAGCTCCACGAACTTGTTCTTGAAGGCGGCGCCGGTACTGCCGCCGCTGAGGTACGCCTCATTGATTACCACTGGCGAAGTGCCGGTGGGTGCTGCC
The DNA here is from genome assembly GCF_040560085.1 of Paenarthrobacter sp. CC6. Taxonomy (NCBI): domain Bacteria; kingdom Bacillati; phylum Actinomycetota; class Actinomycetes; order Micrococcales; family Micrococcaceae; genus Paenarthrobacter; species Paenarthrobacter sp. CC6. The sequence continues at coordinate 197,574 of NZ_JARDAN010000010.1, forward strand.
GGATCGTCCGCCGCGAAGGCGGGTGCCGCGGTCAGCGGGGCTGCAAGCAACCCGACTGACAGGACCGTTCCCGCAGCTGATTTCCAATATTGATGTTGCATCCGCTCTAACTTTCATTAGGGAGCCCTGTGGGGCCCTGTGGACGACGCCCGCTGTCTTGTGAAGTGGGCGATATGCCCGGAAGTTACTCCGGGGTAAAGCTGCCTCGGGCATAGCTGAACACGAACGGATGAATGGGAGGTGGCGCATCGGTGGCCGGAAGGTTCTCCCGGCCACCGAGGCTCCTACTTGGCCGCGCCCTTGAGGGTTCCGGTGGTTGCGGCTCCAGCAGCAGCGCCGATCAGGCAGACGATCTCACGATCGCCGGTCTTCCAGGAATCGCTGGTGGGGTGGAGGAAAGTGACATCCAGGGCGGACTCTTCGAAGGGTACGCCTACGAAAGTTGCGAACTGGGCACCGCAGAACTCCTCTGCCTTGGTGCCCACTTCGGTGTCACCGGGGAACGCGGACGTGTCCATTTTGGTGACGGCGTAGGCCTCGAGGTCGTGGCTCTGGTCGCACGGAATGATGGTGACGTCCACGACTTCCTGGGTATCAGGGTTGGCGATGCAGTCGCCCAGTTTCACTTTGAAGGCGTCTGCTTTGGACGATTCCGTTGCTTTGCCGGATTCATCCCGCTTGGCGTCCCCGCTGCTGATGAGCGAACATCCCGCCAGTGCCAGCGATGCCATGGTCAGCACGGCAGCAGCCCTGAGGGTCTTTGAAAGGTGGAGCATTCTGGTCCTCATTCCAGAAGGAGCACAGGATTCCTGATCGGAAAGGCACTGTGGTCAACGATGAGGGACCCAACAAGGTATTCCCACGCCGGTCGATCCCCCAAGGCCGACGATGAGAGGCTCCGGCCGGACTGCCCCTGGGTAGGAGGCAGACCGGCTGGACCCGAATTTTCATAGTCTAGGCCGTCTGGCCCTGCTCCTGGATCACCTTGAAGACGGCACCCGTGGGATCGGACAACGTTGCCAAGCGGCCGAAGGGCGTCTCTTCGGCGGGTTCCATGACGGTGGCGCCCAAGGCCGCAGCCTGCTCAACGGTGGCATCGGTGTCCGCCACCGCGAAGTACACGCTCCACATGGAAGGGACCTGCGGGGGGAGGAAGCCGGAGGCATCCATGATGCCGGCCTGCGCGTTGTCTCCCGAGCCGAGGGTGGTGTACCGGAACTCAGGGGTGTCGCTCATGACGTCCGTTTCCCAGCCGAACACCTTCTGGTAAAAGGCGACCGCGGAGTCGTAATCCTTGGAGAGGAGCTCATGCCAAGCTGGAGCGCCGGCCTCGGCTGCGATCTCATAGCCCTTCATCTCCCCGAATTGCCAAGCACCGATCGAGGCACCCGAAGAGTCACCGTACATGGCCATGCTGCCTTGCTCGGGAACCTCCATCGGTTCCAGGTACACCTGGCCGCCGTTGGCAGCTGCGGCTTCCGTGGTTGCCTTGATGTCATCGGTGCGCAGGTAAGTGGACCACACATCCGGCATGGCTCCCATGTCCTCCTGCTTCTGCATGATCCCTGCAACCATCCGGCCGTCCTTGGACGCTGTGATGTAGCCGCCGTACTTCTCCTGGTCGCCGGTCTCGAACGTCCAACCGAAAAGGGTGCCGTAGAAAGACTTCGCCTGTTCGGTATCGGAGGTCATCAGGTCGATCCAGCAAGGTGCTCCCGGAGCGATGTCAGGGGTTGGCATAGGTGAGGCTCCTGTTGTTGTTCCGCGATGAAAACCGCGTCTGATGTCGGTCGTGTGGAGACAGTCAGAACACTATGCCGGGGGTCTGACACTTTCAATGATCTGCCGGAAGCCGGTTCCCGGAGCGGGGGGCGAGCAGGTACCGGAAGCAACAAAAATGCCCCGGGTTTGAAGAACCCGGGGCATTCGTTGGCGGAAGGTAAGGGATTTGAACCCTTGGTACGGGGTTACCGCACACTGGTTTTCAAGACCAGCTCCTTAGGCCGCTCGGACAACCTTCCTCGCCTAGTAGTGTTTCATAGGGAGTTGGCTGTTCCAAAACATCACGTCCACCAGTCCCCGTCCCGGGGCCGGCGGACAAGCAAGAAACCGGGAGTTCGTCATGAAAGCCGTCTTTATCCCAGAGCCGGGCGGGCCCGAAGTCCTCGAGGTCCGCGAGGTCCCCTCCCCGGTGCCGGGCGATGGCGAGGTACTGATCGACGTCGTTGCTGCGGGCCTGAACCGTGCGGACGTCCAGCAGCGCCGCGGCTTCTATCCACCGCCGCCCGGGGCATCGGAAATCCCCGGACTCGAGGTTTCCGGTCGGATCTCCGCTTTCGGCCCCGGCGTTACCAAGGCCTTCTCCGTGGGGGACAAGGTAGTGGCGCTGCTTTCCGGCGGCGGCTACGCCCAACAGGTGGCGGTTCCTGCCGAACAGGTACTCCGCGTTCCTGAAGGCGTGGACCTGATCACCGCAGCTGCCCTGCCCGAGGTTGCCGCGACCGTGTACTCGAACCTCATCATGACGGCCCAGCTGCAACCCGGAGAGACGGTGCTCATCCACGGCGCCACCGGCGGAATCGGCACCATGGCCATCCAGCTCGCGAAAGCCTACGGTGCCACAGTTGCGGCAACGGCGGGGTCGGATGAAAAAGTCGGCACGGCCAAGGCGTTCCTCGGGGCCGACATCGCCATCAACTACACCGAAGAAGACTTCGTTGAAAGCCTCAAGGCACAAAACGGCGGCAAAGGCGCGGACGTTATCCTCGACGTTGTGGGTGCCAAGTACCTCCAGCAGAACGTCGACGCGCTCGCTGAGTACGGCAGGCTCATCATCATCGGGCTGCAGGGCGGCGCCAAGGCGGAGATCAACCTGGGCCAGCTCCTCAGCAAGCGTGCAGCCGTGATCGGCACAGCCCTCCGGCCCCGTTCGGTTGCCGAAAAAGGCATCATCATGACGGCGGTGCGCGAGTCCGTGTGGCCCATGGTCACCGACGGTCGTATCACGCCGCTCGTCGCCAAGACGTTTCCGCTGGACCAGGTCCGCGAAGCGCATGAGTACTTCGACTCGGGGGAGCACGTGGGCAAGGTCCTCTTGCTCCTCTGACATTCCAGCCAACCCGCAGCAAGGAGCTCCATGTCCATCCGGCACAGCCTTCTGGCCCTGCTCCAGGACCAGCCCAGGTATGGCTATGAGTTGCGTGTCGAATTCGAGGACCGGACCGGCGCCGCCTGGCCGCTGAACATCGGCCAGGTTTACACCACCTTGGACCGGCTTGAGCGCGACGGCCTGGTCAGCAAGGACGGCGACGACGGCGGCGGGCACGTCATCTACAGCATCACTGAAGCTGGGGTCGCGGAAGTCGCGGCGTGGTTTTCCGGGGCTGTCGACCGGGGAAATCCGCCGCGGAACGAGATCGCCATCAAACTCGCGCTCGCCGTGACCATGCCCGGGGTGGATGCCGCTGCGGTGATCCAGTCCCAGCGCGAAGTTTCCGTCAAGGCGCTGCAGGAGCACACCCAGGCGCGCAAAGCGGTCTCGGCCAACCAGCGCTCAGCCGACACGGCGTTCCTGCTGGTGCTCGATTCCCTGGTGTTCCAGGCAGAGGCCGAAGTCCGGTGGCTGGACCTGTGCGAAGCCCGCATGGTGCAGAGCCTGGGCAAGGGCGGGTCAAGCACCGCTGGTGCCAGCTAGCTGTACAACCGGCCCACCGTTTGCCGCAGGCAGGCTACCGCTCAGCGCAGCCAACGGATCCGGCGGTGAGTACGGCCACTTCCCGGGGAACCTTATTGCTAACTTGCCCGTGACGCACGTCCGAGCCAAGGCAGCGCAGCAGTTCTCAAGGAGGAGATATGGGCAAGAATCCTGACCAGACCGGACTCATGGAAGGACTTGATCCTACGCTGCCTGCACCCGCGGTGGACCATTCCGCCCGGGACGCCGAGGAACGCAAATGGACTCCGGCGAAAATCGGTCTTTGGGTGGCGATTTCGCTGCTCGGTGCAGTGGCGTGGTTCATGCTCGCCCTGGTTCGCGGCGAGACGGTGAATGCCATCTGGTTTGTCTTCGCCGCAGTCTGTACCTACCTCATCGGCTACCGCTTCTATTCAAAGGTCATTGAACGCTACCTGCTGAAGCCGGATGACCGAAGGGCTACGCCCGCCGAGTATAAGGCCGACGGCAAGGACTACGTCCGCACGGACCGGAACGTCCTGTTCGGGCACCACTTCGCGGCGATCGCCGGTGCAGGCCCCTTGGTGGGTCCGGTCATCGCGGCGCAGATGGGTTACCTTCCAGGCACCATCTGGATCATCATCGGCGTCGTGTTTGCCGGTGCCGTGCAGGACTATCTGGTGATGTTCTTCTCGATGCGTCGAGGCGGCCGGTCCCTGGGCCAGATGGCCCGTGAGGAACTGGGAGTCATTGGCGGTACAGCGGCCTTGATCGCAACGTTGCTGATCATGATCATCATCGTGGCCATCCTTGCGCTGGTAGTGGTCAATGCCCTGGGTGAGAGCCCGTGGGGCGTCTTCTCCGTTGGAATGACCATCCCGATTGCGCTGTTCATGGGCGTGTACCTTCGGTTCATCCGGCCCGGCAAGGTGATGGAGGTTTCTATCATTGGTTTCGTGCTGCTCATGGCGGCCATCATCGGAGGCGGTGCTGTGGCTGGTACCGAGTGGGGTGCGGCATTCTTCCACCTGGACAAGGTGACCATCGCCTGGGGCCTGATCATCTACGGATTCATTGCCGCGATCCTGCCCGTGTGGCTGCTGCTCGCGCCGCGCGACTACCTTTCCACGTTCATGAAAATCGGCGTGATCGTGATGCTGGCCCTCGCCATCATCGTTGTGCGGCCGGAAATCACCGTCCCTGCCTTCAGCGAGTTCGCGGGCCGCGAGAACGGTCCGGTGTTCTCCGGCGCGCTGTTCCCGTTCCTGTTCGTCACGATTGCCTGCGGTGCCTTGTCCGGTTTCCACGCCCTCATTTCCTCGGGGACCACCCCCAAGTTGATCGAGAAGGAACGCCAGACCCGTTTCATCGGGTACGGCGGCATGCTGATGGAGTCGTTCGTGGCCATCATGGCACTCGTGGCTGCAATCTCGATTGACCGCGGCATCTACTTCGCCATGAACGCGCCCCTGGCACTGACCGGCGGCACGGTGGAGTCAGCCGCCACCTGGGTGAACAGCCTGGGCTTGGCCAACGTGAACATCACCCCGGACGTGCTGGCCCAGACGGCCAAGGACGTGGGCGAGGAAAGCATCATCTCCCGCTCCGGCGGTGCCCCGACGCTGGCAGTTGGCTTGGCGCACATCATGCAGCAGTTCATCGGCGGTCCCGCCATGATGGCGTTCTGGTACCACTTCGCCATCATGTTCGAGGCGCTCTTCATCCTTACCGCCGTGGACGCCGGAACCCGCGTTGCCCGGTTCATGCTGCAGGATTCCATCGGCAACTTTGTTCCCAAGTTCAAGGAAGCTTCATGGCGCCCCGGTGCCTGGCTCTGCACGGCCATCATGGTGGGTGCCTGGGGCGCTGTGCTGTTGATGGGTGTGACGGATCCGCTGGGCGGCATCAATACGCTGTTCCCGCTGTTCGGCATCGCCAACCAACTGCTGGCAGCCATCGCCCTGGCGGTGTGCCTGGCCATCGTGGCCAAGCGGGGCACGTTCAAGTGGCTGTGGATCGTGGCCGTCCCGCTGGCTTTCGCGGCCGTCGTCACCATCACTGCCAGCTTCCACAAGATCTTCTCCCCGGTACCGGCCGTAGGCTATTTCGCCAACAACCAGGCCTTCTCCAAGGCACTTGCCGATGGCAAGACGGAGTTCGGCACGGCCAAGAGCGTCGCGGCCATGGAAGCTGTCGTCCGGAATACGGCCATTCAGGGATGGTTGTCGGTGATCTTTGTGGTCTTGAGCATCATCGTGATCCTCACGGCCCTGATCGCCACCGTCAAGGCCATCCGGGCCGGTGGGGGACAGGATCATGAAGATCCTGCCGTGCCGTCCAAGGTGTTTGCTCCTGCAGGACTCCTTCCCACCCCGGCTGAGAAAGCGCTGCTCGCCGAATGGAACGCGTTGCCTGCTGACAAGCGCACCCACAAGGCGGGGCATCACTGATGAACGCGGTCACAAGGGGCTTTCGGGGCTTTGCCGCATACATGGGTTCGCTTATGGGCGCTGACGCGTACACGAAATATCTTGAGCACTTCACCGCCTCCGGCCACGCCGGTCCCGCCATGACTGAACGCGAGTTTTGGCGGGACCGGATGGACCGGCAGGACAGCAATCCCCAGGGCCGCTGCTGCTGAGCTGTAGTTTCGCTACGAACGAAGTCCAAAATCCGGCTGTGGCCGGAGGTTCACGGGAAGCACATGAGAGTATGAACGAATGAGCGATCTGAACGACATTCAGCCCACGGATGAGGCTTCGGACGACACTCCCGTGGAAGGAACCACACTGGACGGGGATGCGGCTGCGCCCAATGGCGGGCAATCCCCGCAGGGCGAGGCAGCGAATGACGTCAAGCCCAAGCCCAGCAACCTTCAGGAACTGGTGGACGAGCCTGCCAAGGTGATGCGGATCGGCACGATGATCCGTCAGCTTCTGGAAGAAGTTAAGAGCGCCCCGCTTGATGATGCAGCGCGCGGTCGCCTCGCCGAGATCCACGAGCGGTCCATCAAGGAGCTCGAAGATGGGTTGGCACCTGAGCTCATTGACGAGTTGGAACGCATCAGCCTCCCGTTTCCCGAGGACAAGGCCCCCTCGGACGCTGAGCTTCGCATCGCACAGGCCCAGCTGGTGGGCTGGTTGGAAGGGCTGTTCCATGGCATCCAGGCAGCCATTGCCGCCCAGCAGGCAGCGAAAGAACACGCTGCCGCGCAAATGCAGCTTCGGCAGCTGCCCCCGGGTACGGTTATCGCGCCGGGCATCATCATTGGTGAAAACGGGCAACCGCAGCGGGCTGCTGCGCCCGGGGCTTCGGGTGCTGCTTCCAATGGACGCCCGGAAGATCCCGACCACGGCCCGGGCCAGTACCTCTGAGTTCGCGGGTGGGTTTCTTTGGGGCCGTCCGGCAGGGACGGAAGGACGATCTTGAGCTCGGCAAGGGCCTGTGGCGCCGCGCCCACGACCGCTTCCATCGCGGGCTGGACCGTTATCACCAAGTCCTTGAAGGCGTGGACGACGAGCAGCTCTACAACGAGCTTGTGGAGATCGCCAATGAACTGGCGGAGTTGTCCCCACGGGTGCGGAGCATCTGCGTAGAGGCGCAAAAGCGCTCGCCCAGCGATGGGCTGGACGTGCCAGGAGCGCTCGCGGGCGTGCACAGGGCGCTGTCCAAAGCCGGCAACTCGCTCGCCACCACGGCTGAGGCTGCGGCGATGTTGCGTCTGGCTGTAGGTCCTGTACCGGTCGGTGCATTATCCGTCCGGCGCCGTGCTGAGTCCGTCTTCGAGCAGGTGGCCGACGCGGAGCGCCAACTCAATCCCTGATCCGGAAACTAAGTAATCAGGAGTAATCCGGAAATAAGGCAGGCGTTGACAACTACACGCGTGCGCCCTTATTCCCTGCATGCAAGAAGTTAAGCGGATAGCTGATCTTCGTCATAATCGGCCCATGACCCAGGCGGTAGCTGGCAGGATGACAACCATGACTTCGTCACCAGAACTTACTTTTAACGACGGCAACACCATCCCCCAGCTCGGCTACGGGGTATGGCAGGTTGAAGACGATGTAGCCGAAAAGGTAGTACGCCAGGCTTTCGACGCCGGGTTCCGCCACATCGATACCGCAAAGATCTACGGTAACGAGGCCGGCGTTGGCCGTGCCATCGCCTCTTCGGGCCTCTCCGCCGAAGAAATTTTCATCACCACCAAGCTCTGGAACGCGGACCAGGGTTACGAATCCACCCTGGAGGCCTTCGAGAAGTCACTCGACCGCCTTGGCCTGGAAACCCTGGACCTCTACCTCATCCACTGGCAGCAGCCCAAGCAGGAGAAGTACGTCGATACCTGGAAGGCCCTCATCGAGCTCAAGAAGCGCGGACGGGTGAAGTCCATTGGTGTCTCCAACTTCACCAAGGAAGGCCTGCAGCACATCATCGATGAAACCGGCGTCGTTCCGGCCATCAACCAGGTTGAACTGCACCCCTTCTTCAACCAGGCCGAATTGCGCGAATTCAACGCCTCCAAGGGCATCCTCACGCAGGCATGGTCCCCGCTGGGCCAGGGTGGCGAGCTCCTGGAGAGCGCCACGATTGCTGAGATCGCAGCCAAGCATGGTGCCACGCCGGCGCAGGTTGTCATCGCATGGCACCTGGCCATCGGCAACGTCGTGATCCCCAAGTCGGTCACGGAGTCCCGCATCCAGGAGAACTTCGCAGCCCTGGACGTCACGCTGGACGCCACCGACGTCGAGGCCATCAACAGCCTGGACCGCGGCGCTGAAGGCCGCATCGGCCCGGACCCGGCAGTCTCCGACTTCGCCTAGGCCCCGCGCCTTACTCAGGTGCCCCGCTCCCTTCCGGGGGCGGGGCACCTGGCGTTTCACCTGATGGGCGCGAGGGTGGTCACTGAGAAGGGCACTTCCAGCAATGTCTTTACCGCATCCACAAAGTCCTTCACATGCTGTTGCCGGTTGTGGGCTTCGAGATCCTCGGCACTTGCCCAGCCTTCAAACATGACGAAGGTGCCGGGCTGCTGCCCATCGGCGAAAACGGTGTACTCCAGGCAGCCCTGGTCCTTGCGGCTGTTCGTCTGCAGTGAGCCAAGGACTCCTTGCAGCTCGCTTTCGCGTCCTGCTTTGGCGATAAATACCGGCATGAGCCACACTTCTGCGGGCTCTTTGTGGGTTGGGCTGGTCATTCTTGTTTCCTTGATGATGGCCGGAGGGGCCGGGAGGGACGGAACTTCGCCGTCCCTCCCGAAAGGGATCAATCGGTGATTTGTGGAACCTCAACCCAGGACTCTTTGGCCGCGGATTCGACGATCGCGTCATCGATGAGGGCGACTTGGTAGCCGTCGGCGAAGTTGGGGCTAACGCTTCCGCCTTCGGCGATGGCTTTGAAGAAGTCATGGGCCTCGATGATCTTGGTCTCTCCATAGCCGATGCCCAGGGCCGGAATGGGCCACAGCCCCTCACCGTAGGGGTGGGCCGGGCCTGTGTAGATGGTCCGGAACCCGCGACGGTCTGCTTGGTCTGAAGCGAAGCAAACCTGGAGCTCGTCGCGTCGCTCGTAGTTGAAGACGATGCTGCCTTCGGTTCCATGGATTTCGAAGGTGATGTAGTTGTTCCTGCCGTGCGCGTTGCGTGTGGCTTCGACCGATCCAACCGCTCCATTTGCGAAACGGATCATGGTCATCACTTCGTCGTCGACGTCAACCGGGCCCTTCGGGCCCTCGCCGCCGCGCACGGTGCCGAGGGCATCGGCCCCGCCGGATTGGAGTGGCCGCTCGGGGATCCACGTCGACAGGACTGCGTTGACGGCCCTGAACTCTCCCACGAGGTACCGCGCCATGTCTATGACGTGGGTCGCGATATCGCCAAGCGCGCCGGAACCTGCGATGGACTTCTGGAACCGCCATGACAGCGGCGAGTTCGGGTCGGCGCTCCAGTCCTGGAGATAGGTTCCGCGGAAGCTGAGGATCTGGCCAATGGCACCTTCTTCGATGTACTTCTTTGCCAGTGCAACGGCTGGAGTGCGCCGGTAGTTGAAGGCGACCATGTGGACGATGTCCTTGTCCTTGACGGCGTCATACATGGCCTTGGACTCTTCGCCGGTGCGTGCGAGGGGCTTCTCGCAAATGATGTGCTTGCCCGCCTCGGCGGCGGCGATGGCGATTTCGGCGTGAAGGTGGTTCGGCGTCGCGATGTCGACGACGTGAATGTCGGGATCGTCGATGATGGACCGCCAGTCCGAGGTCGAGTTCTCGAAACCGAAGCGCCTGGCGGCTTCTGCGGCCAGCTCGGGGTTCGCCTCGGCGATGACTTTGCGGACCGGCAATGCCGGGGCAGGCCAGAAGAACATAGGCATGGCGGCATAGGCCAAGGAGTGGGCCTTGCCCATGAAGCCTCCACCGATAAGGCCAACGTTGAGGTTTTGCATGTGGATCAGGTCCTTCCGTAAGGATTGCTTAGAGGAGTGTCTCGAGGTATTTCTTGCTGATTTTTGCTGCTTCGGCGGGGTCGCCGTCGTAGTTGTCGAGTTCGACCATGAGCCAGCTGTCGTAGGCGCTCTCCCGGATCGCAGCGATGATGTCCGGGAAATCGAGCTCACCTTCGCCCAGGGGGAGGAAGTTGAACGGGTCTTGTTGGAAGTCCTTGAGGTGGACATGCTGGATTCTGTCGGAGTACTTGCGGATAACCGCGGCCGGGTCCGCCCCGCCTGCCGCAAGGTGCGCCGTGTCCGGGCAGAACCCGATCCTGGTCAGCGGCATGAGCTTTTCCAGCTCGTCCGGGCTCTCCACGATGGTGCTGAGGTGCGGGTGGTAGCTCGCGGACAGGCCGAAGCTCTCCGCGATGTCCGCTACGCGGTCCAGCGCCTGGCCCAGCAGGTAATAGTCCTGTTCGGTGGTTCCAGCAGCCCGGCGCGCGCCGCCGCCAACCACCAGCCGTTCAGCTCCGAAGTTCGCAGCCAGTTCTGCGGCCTTCTGGATTCGGTGCATCTCGTCGGGAAGGATGTCGGCGTAGATGAAGTTGGCCCCCGTGTAGACACTCGTCAGCACGACTCCGTTGCTGCTGAGGATCTCTTTGAGTTCCTCCGGCTTGTCGGCATATTCGACCAGGTTTCCGTCGAACATCTCCACGCCCTCATAGCCGACGGCGGCGATGTCACGCACGGCGTCGCGCATGGATCCGTGGGTCATGTAGAAAAGGTCCTTGACGCTGGTCACGCCTTGCGGGTGTCCGACGACCCCGCCCCAGGTGATGGAACAGTAACCAAGTTTCATTGCATTTGCCTTTCAACTGCCGGAGAAGAGCTGGGAAAATCGAAGAGGTTGCCGGTGGGAACGTCCACCCATGACTGTCGTGCCGCGGAGGTAACCACTGCGTCCGTGAGGAGTGCTGCCCGGAGGCCATCCCGGAAGGTGGGCAGGCCCTCGGGTTCGTGTCCTTGGACAGCTGCATATGTGTCAGCGACGAAAGCGTTGAAGCTGTCCTGGTACCCCTGGGGGTGACCCGCCGGGAGCTTGGCGTAGCGCCCGCCGCCCGGGGTGGACAGGGTCTCCGGCCCCACAGGAATGTGCGAAGTGGAATCCACGCGTCCGATGTGCAGGGTGTCCGGTGTTTCCTGGTTGAAGCTGAACGATGCCGCAGTTCCATCGAAAGAGAACCAGAGGCGGTTTTTTCTTCCTGGACTAACTTGGCTCACCACCAACGAACCGGTGGCCCCCTTGTCGGTTTCGAAGAGCAGTGTTGCCCCGTCCTCAGTTGATACCGGGGACAACTGGCCAAGGCTTTCGCGTTGTTCATGGGCCCGGCTGGTACTGGCCATGATCCTGGAGATGCGGTGTCCCGTGGTGAACTCCATCAGGTCGCACCAGTGCACTCCGATGTCACCGAAGGCCCTGGACGCTCCTCCGAGCTTGGAGTCGACCCGCCAGTTTGTTGCCGCTGCACCTGCCAGCCAGTCCTGCAGATAGGATCCGTGCAGCAGCCAGAGGCGGCCTGCCTCCCCGTTGTGGATGCGCTCGCGGGCCTCCCGGACTGCCGGATAGAACCTGTAGACGAAGGGCACGGCGGTGACCACATTTGCCTGTTCTGCAAGGTCCGTCAGTTCCTTGGCGTCCTCAATGGTGGTGGCCAGGGGTTTCTCGCAGATGACGGCCTTGCCGGCGGCGATGGCCAAGCGTGCAAGGTCCGCATGGGTGGCGTTTGGGGTGCAGATGTGGACGACGTCCACGTCATCGCGGGCAATCAGGGCTTCGGGGGAGCCGGCCGCGGCCTGTGCACCCAATCGGGCCACAGCGGCCTCGGCACTGGCCAAACTACTCCCGGCTACTGCACTGACCGTGCTTCCTGCGGCCCGGACAGCATGGGAGTGGACTGTGCCCATGAATCCTGTGCCGATAATCCCGGCACGTGGTGTGGAGGCCATGGACTGTCACTTCTTCCGGGCGAGGGCGACTGCAAGGATGATGATGGCTCCGCGCACTACTTGCTGCTGGCTGCTGTCGAGGCCTGCAAGGATCAGTCCGTTGTTGATCAGGCCGATCAACAGGGCGCCGAAAAGGGTTCCGATGATGGAGCCGAATCCGCCGAAGAGGCTGGTCCCACCCAGGATGACCGCAGCGATGGCTGAGAGTTCGTCACCGGCGCCCCACTGGAACCGTCCGGACTGGAGGCGGCCGGCGTAGAGCATTCCGGCAACACTGGCAACCATGCCGGAGATCAGCAGCACCTGGAACTTGATGCGCTTTGTATTGATGCCAGTGAATTCGGAGGCGTTGCGGTTGCCACCCGTTGCCAGGACCTGCCGGCCGAATTTGGTCCGGTTCAGCACGACGGCGCCGATGGCTACGAAGATGCCGCTCCACACCACAAGGCCCGGAATGGGTCCGAAGTTCCCGGATCCGAACACCGTGTTGAAGGTGTCGTCCAGGATGGGCTGGGGCGCTGAGGCGGTGATCCACTGCGCGACGCCCACGGCAATGCCGAGCATGCCGAGTGTCACGAGGAAGGAAGGGATGCCCAGGAGGCTGACCAGTGCGCCGTTGACCGATCCGACCACGAGGCCCACGGCCAGTCCGGCAAGTATGCCCGGGACCAGGCCCCATTGGGACAGGGCCATAGCGGTGCAGACGCTGGAGAGGCCGGCGACGGATCCCACGCTCAGGTCGATCTCGGCGCAGGCGATGACGTAGGTCATGCCCACTGCGATGACGGTGATGGTGGCCGTCTGCCGGAAGATGTTCAGCAGGTTGTTCGGTGACATGAATCCCTGGTCGCGCAGCAGGACCGCGAAGATCAGGAAGACGACGACGAAGCCGATGTAAATGACGTAGCGCCGCCAGTCGAGGTCCTTCAGGATGGTGCCGACGTTGCGGGGTGCCCCGGTGTCCCGTGGCGCGATGGTGTTTGTCTTGCTCACTGTTCAGACTCCCTGGACTGCAAGTTGTAGATATTCCTCGTCAGCAATGTCGCTGCGGGGGATGTCGCGGATGATGGAGCCGTCCTTGAGGACGAGGACGCGGTCGCTGACCGCGAGTAGTTCGGGATACTCGGAGGAGATGACGATGATGGCTTTGCCATCGCTTGCCAGTTCGCGGATCATGTCCAGGATTTCGCTCTTGGTGCCAATGTCGACGCCGGCCGTCGGCTCATCGAGGATCAGGATGTCGGGATCGGTGCCCAGCCACTTGGCGATGACCACCTTTTGTTGGTTGCCGCCCGAGAGCAGCCGCACGGGCCGGTGGGGGTGGGCGACCTTGACTGCGAACCTCTTGATCAGCGACGCGGACAACTCGTTGCCCTTGGCGCCATCAAGAAGGGGGCCACGCTGAATGTGCTTCAGGAGCGGCAGCAGCAGGTTGTCCTGGACCGAGTGTTCCAGGACGAGGCCTTGTGCCCTGCGATCCTCCGGGACAAGGGCGATACCGGCGTTGATGGCCTGCTGCGGAGATGCCAGGGCAACTTTCCTGCCCCGGATGAGGACCTGCCCGCTGTCCAGTTTGTCGATGCCGAAAAGTGCCCGCGCGAGTTCTGTCCGCCCGCTGCCCATGAGCCCGGCCAGGCCGAGGATTTCGCCGGGCCGCAGTGCGAAAGAAACGTCCCGGACCCGTAGGCCCGCGTTCAGCCCGCGCACTTCCAACAGTGGCTCGACGTCGGTGCCCACATCGTTCCGCGCCCGATAGGAAAGTTGGCCCTCGACCTTCTTGCCCACGATTCCTTCGACGATTTGTTCGGGAGTGACCTTCGTCAGTGGCTCGGTGAAGAGGTGCCTTCCATCGCGCAGGATGGTGATCCGGTCCGCCAACCTGTACACCTCATCCATGCGGTGGGAGATGTAGATGATGGAGATTCCGCGCTGCTTGAGGCGGTCGATCAATTCGAAGAGCGCCTCGGACTCGTGCCGGGCCAAACTTGCCGTGGGCTCATCCATGATCAGCACTTGTGCGTTCTGTGCGAGGGCTTTGGCGATCTCGGTCAGCTGCCAATAGGCGGTGCCAAGCCGCGAGACCTGGGCGCCGGCGTCGACGTCGACCTCCATCTCGGCGAAGACTTCCTTGGCCCGTCGCACCGCGGCGCGGTCATCGATGAGGCCGCCCCGGCCGAGCGGCTCTGCGCCAAGGAAGATGTTCTGGGCAACGGTAAGGCTGGGTACGAGGCTGAATTCCTGGAAAACCATCCCGATTCCGGCGGACTTCGCATCCTGGATCGAGTTGATGGCGGCCGGTTTGCCGCCAATGAGGATTTCTCCGGCATCCGTCTGGTAGACGCCCTGGAGGATCTTCATGAGGGTGGACTTGCCGGCCCCGTTGCCCCCGGCCAGTGCGTGGACCTCGCCCTTGCGGACATCGAAGCCGACATCCTTCAGAACGGACACGCCGTTGAAGGCCTTGGATATCGAGCGCATCTCGACGACATTGTCTGCGGTGTTCATTTCCCGCCCTTTCGGCGCGGTGCGGGGGCCTGGGCCCCCGCACCGTAGGATCTGGCTACTTCTTGTAGGAGTCCTGGATGTCCTTGGGAGCGTCCTCGTGGTAGACCTGCTTCCAGGCTTCAAGGACGTTCGAGTGGTCAACAGGGAGGGCGCTCAGGGCCACGTACGGAGGTGCTTGCTTGCCGAGAAGTGCTCCTGCCGCGAGCCGGGCTTCGGTGACACCCTGGTCGAACGGAACCTGGGCGCCGAGGCCGACGACGAGTTCGTCCTTGGCCAGGGCGATGGCCACGTTCTTGCCGAGGTCTTCCGTGGCGATTTTCAGGTCCTGCCGGCCGGCCGCGCGGGCCGCCGCCATGACGCCTTCAGCCGGGACGTCCCACACGGCCCAGATGCCGGCCAGGTCAGGGTACTTGCTGATCATCGCGTTGGCAGCAGCCTGTGCGTCTCCAGCGAAGTCCGGGCCCGCGATGCCCTTTTCTTCGACGATCTGGATGTCGGGGTATTCCTTGGCGATAGTCTCCTTGAACCCTTCGTGTCGCTGCTTGGTCACGAAGAAGTCGGCTTGGTGAAACACGAGGCCGATCTTTCCCTTGCCGCCCAGGGCTTTGGCCATCTGGTGAGCGGAGACGACGCCGTTGCCGTAGTTGTCAGCCGAAACAACTGAAACGTAGTCCGTGCCGGGAGTCAGACCCTGGGGGACGTTGTCCATGAAGACGAGCTTTGTGCCGGCAGCCGCAGCCTTTTTGTACGCGGAGGCCGTGGCCACCGGGTCCGTGGGGATGGAGACGATGACATCCGGGTCCTGCGTCATGACGGTCTCGATATCCGAAACCTGCTTGTCCGGCTTGAAATTCGCGTCCGTTGTCGCGATGACCTTGATGCCGAGCTTTTCGAATTCACTCTTGAGGCCGTTGACCTGGGCCGTTGCCCAGTCGTTGCCGCCGTAGTGCATCACGATTGCTGCCTTGGCGTTGAGTGCCTTGATCTTCTCGATCTCCTCCGGCGTCAGATCTGACACGGATGCCGGGGAGGGGGATTCGCCGTTGGGGCCCTTGCTCAGGACCTGGCCCTTGATCTTGTCGAGGGCCTGCTGGGCCTTTTCGGACACGCCGGCGTCGGGTGCGTTCGACGTGCTCGCCGCCGAGCTGCTGCACGAGGCTACGGAAAGTGACAGGACAGCGGCCAAAGCCACGAGGGGAAGCCTGCGGATCATCATTGTTCTCCAGTGCTTATGAGGGGATGTGGTGGTGGAGGGCGGGAACGAGCGCGCCTGCAACCGGTGTTAGGGCGGACGGACCCTTCTCGGCGGAACCGTCGATGGTGGACGCCGAAGAGTCTGCGGGGGCGGTCCGCTTCATCCTTGGTGAACCCGGACCGTAATCGCTAACGGGAGTTCCGTGAACGTTTACGGAACCGATCGTAAACGTTTACGGTAGAGAGTGTCAAACATCACGCCCCGCCCATTTCGAAGTAACCGGATGGGACGGGCGCACGTAGTATTGGTACGCATCGGCCCGGTTGGACGGTGTGGGGACAGGAGAGAGCGTGTCAGGCATAACGGTTCCACGTGGAGCGAACGGGCAAACAGGAGCCACGTTGCGGCGGAAGCCGACCATCAACGATGTGGCGGAGATTGCGGGCGTGTCCTTTGGTACTGTCTCCCGCGTCCTGAACAACGCCCCGGACGTGAGTGCGGCCACCCGGGAACGCGTCCTGCAGGCCATAAAGGACATCGGCTACCGCAGGAACCGGGCAGCCACTGCCCTTGTCACCAACCGGTCAACATCCATCGGGCTGCTCTCTGATGGTTCCCCGCGGTTCGGTCCGGTAGGGACACTCATGGCCCTGGAAACCGTTGCACGGAAGAAGGGGTATGCCACAACAGTCATCAGCGTGGATAAACCCTACGACGAGTCCGTGCAGGCGGCCTTGGACACTCTGGACGACACCGGCGTTGGGGGCATCATCGTCGTCGCACCCTTGGTCGACATGGCGTCGGCTGTCTGGAATGCCTCCTGCCGGGTACCCGTGGAAATGATCGCGGCAGGAGCGTCATCAACTCCGAATGTCTTCACTTACTCGGAAAACCAGGAACTCGGAGCCCGGCTCGCCACCCAGCATCTCATCGACCTCGGCCACACCGACATCGCGCACTTGGCAGGCTCCATGGACTGGTTTGACGGGCGCGTGCGCAAGCGCGGCTGGGAGGCAGCCCTGGGCGACGCCGGACTTCCGCCGGGGCTGTGCCTGGAGGGCGATTGGAGTCCCCGATGGGCCTATGAAACCGGCCTCCGCCTTGTCCGGGAGGGAAAGGTTCCCCAAGCTGTTTTTGCAGCCAGCGACCATACGGCACTCGGACTCATACGGGCCTTGACCGAAAATGGAATCCGTGTCCCGGAGGACGTCAGTGTGGTGGGCTTCGACGACATCGAAGGTTCAGACTATTTCCTGCCCCCGCTGACCACTGTGCGCCAGGACTTCACAGCCCTGGCGCACATGAGCATGGAGGTCCTCCTGGGCGCCATGGAGGGGCGTGAGGTTGACCGCACCCCGATCGCGCCCACCCTTGTTGTGCGCGAAAGTTCCACGCGGGCAACACGCCATTCAGGAAGAGATACCTAGCCTGCAGGGTCCTGCTGGCAGGTCAGCTTGAGCGGACCTTCCGTTGGGACCTGAGCACGACGACGGCGCCTGCAACGAGCAGCAGCCAGCGGACGATCCGGCCTTCGCTTCCCGGGGCCATTTCTCAGGCCGGCGCTCGGGGAAGTCCCAGTGCGCGCCAGTCTCGATGCCTGGTTGTTCGCGGGGGTAGGAGGGGTGGTCGGCGGGGTCGAGATCGGCACCCCACCCCGGGATCCGGGCCCGCAAAGTGTGCTCCCTTCAGGACTGGCAACCCACGAAAATCTTCACCCCACCCTCACATTCCGTTCATGACGGCCGGAAAAGGTGGATGCCATGACCGACTTTTCACGCCGCACCCTCGTCAAGTCCTCCCTCGCCGGCCTTACGCTGGCCGGCCTCACCGTAGGGGCCGCCGGCCCGGCCGGCGCAGCACCTGCAGCCATCCCGCTGGTCCGCAAGCGACTCACCCTCCCCACGGGCATTGCCACCGGGGACGTCACCACGGATTCGGCCGTCCTGTGGTCGCGCGCCTCAGGACCCGGACGTCTCACCGCCACCCTCAACGCCATCGACGACGCCGGGGAGCTCCTGCGTGGACGCTACGGGTTCAGCCGAACCATTCGTGGACCTCTGGCCACGGAAGCCAGTGACTTCACCGCGAAAATCCACGCCAAGGGACTGCCTGCGGGCACCAGGTTCAGGCTGGAGCTGAACTTTGAGGATGAGAACGGCATGGGCGAAGCCGGGCAAGGCACTTTCAGCACGGCCCCAGGAAACAAGGAACCCAACGACGGCGGCACGTCGGGCGGCCGCGGAGGCGGCAGGCCGGCGTCGTCCTCCCAGTCCTTCGTCTGGACCGGCGATACCGCCGGCCAAGGCTGGGGCATCAACGAGGAGATCGGCGGCATGCGCGGTTACAAGGCCATGCATGACGTGCGGCCGGACTTCTTCATCCATTCGGGAGATACCATCTACGCCGACGGCCCCATCGCGGAATCAGTAATTGAGAAGGACGGCCAGGTCTGGCGCAACATCGTCACCGAGGAAGTCTCCAAAGTAGCCGAAACCCTCAAGGAATTCCGGGGCCGGCACCGCTACAACTCCCTCGACGCCAACATGCGTTCCTTGTTCGCCGACGTGCCGGTCATCGCGCAGTGGGACGACCACGAAACGCACAACAACTGGTACCCGGGCCAGGTCCTGGACGACGCGCGCTATACCGAACGCAACGCCAACGTCCTCGCCGCGCGCGGGCGGCAGGCGTGGCAGGAGAACATGCCGATCGCGGACTCGGCGGCGCTGTGGCGCCCCGGAACCTACGACGCCGGCCAGTACCAGCCCGCACGCATCTACCGC
This sequence comes from Paenarthrobacter sp. CC6, assembly GCF_040560085.1. Classification (NCBI taxonomy): domain Bacteria; kingdom Bacillati; phylum Actinomycetota; class Actinomycetes; order Micrococcales; family Micrococcaceae; genus Paenarthrobacter; species Paenarthrobacter sp. CC6. The sequence goes on from NZ_JARDAN010000010.1 coordinate 216,157, forward strand.
AAGATTCCACGCGGCCCGCAACTGGACATCTTCTGCCTGGACATGCGGACGTACAAGTCGCCGAACACCGACGGCAAGGAGCCCTACACCACCAACATCCTGGGCCAGGAGCAGGTGGACTGGCTGATCAAGGAAGTCCGGCAGTCCAAGGCCACCTGGAAGGTCATCGCCGCGGACCTGCCCTTGGGCATCGTGGTGCCTGACGGTCCCGTGAACCAGGAGAGCCTGTCCAACCGGGACAATGGTGCGCCGCTGGGCCGGGAACTGGAGATCGCCGGGGTTTTGAGCGCCTTCAAGAAGTATGGCGTGAAGAACACGGTGTGGCTCACCGCCGACGTCCACTACTGCGCCGCCCACCATTATTCTCCGGAGCGGGCATCCTTCAAGGACTTCCAGCCATTCTGGGAGTTCGTTGCGGGGCCCATCAACGCCGGCTCTTTCGGCCCGAACGACATGGACGGGACCTTCGGGCCGGACGTCGTGTTTTCCAAGGCGGGCCGGTTCCCGGGTGAGTCCCCGCGCAACGGGGAGAACCAGTTCTTCGGGCATGTGGAACTCGGTTCGGATGATTCGTTCACCGTGAGTCTGCGCAACGCCAATGGAGCTGCGGTGTTCTCGAAGGTGCTCAGCCCCGAACGCTGACCGTCGCCGCGCTCCGCCGCTCCGGGAGTCCGTGGTCAAATTGACCCGTACCCATGAACCGGAGCGGACGGAGCGCGCATGGTGCTGTTTGACCCCTTGGAACGGCAGATCGTTGCCGCCTTGCAGTTGGACCCCCGCTGCCCGTGGCGCAAGATGGCCGCGGTGCTCGGGGAAGCCGAGCGGACAGTGGCGCGCCGTGGATCGCAGCTGCTGGAATCCGGTGCGGTGGCCGTTGTCGGGATCCGCCCCAGGCCCGCTGTAGTGCTGGTGCAGATGCGATGCATGCCTGGAACGGTCCGTGCCGCCGCTCAGGCCTTGTCGCAGCGCAATGACACTACGTTCGTCTACACCACCACGGGAACCGGCGACTGTGTGGCCGAGATCCTCACTGAACCGTCCCGTATGGGCACCGTCCTGTCCGATGAGTTGCCGTCCACTATTGGTTTACGCGATTCCACCAGCTATCCCGTTCTTCGGTACTTCCGCACTATCCGAGGTTGGCGGCCTGAGATCCTCACCGCTGACCGGGTAGAGGCATTCCGTTCAGCCCTGACCCCTGATTCGGGCGTCCTGGTTCCGCGGCAGGAGCTCAGCCGCCAGGACAACGAGCTCATCGATGCGCTGTGCGCCGACGGCCGGATGAGTTTCGAAGCGCTGGGGCGCCGGGTTGGTGTTTCCGAGGCTACGGCGCGTCGGCGCAGCGAATGGCTGCTGACCAACAACCAGGTCCACTTGCGGGCGATCGTTGAGCCTGCCGCTTTCGGTCTTGGTGTCGAGGCCCTGCTGTGGATCCGGGCGTCGCCGCACCAGGTCGAGCCGGTGGGAAAGAGCCTCGCGGAGCTCCCCACTGTCCGCTATGCTGCGGCAATTGCCGGCGACTATCAGATCATGGCGGACGTCACTGTGGAGGACATGTCGTCCCTCTATCGCTTCATCACCGATTCGGAATGGGCCCGGAACGCCGCTGGCGTGGACGTTTCCATCCTGCTCGATGCCCGCAAGCGCGGTGGTCGGCTCATGCGCTCACCGTCGTAAGCCGTGCCGGTTCTGCTGTGACAACAGGGGCGACGGCGGCGTAGCCCGTCTGCTGCTCGAAGGCGCGCCCATAGCGGAGAAGCTGCATATCGGTGTAGTGGTTGGAAGCGAGTTGAAGCCCGATGGGCAGCCCGGCGGAGCTGAACCCGGCGGGGACGCTGAGGACGGGGAGCCCCGTAGCGGACAACAGGCACGCCGAGCGCATCCAGTCCAGGTAGGTTTCGGAGGCAACGCCCGCGACGTCGTCGGGATAACGAAGCGTAGCGTCGAAGGGAAGCACCTGGGCGCAGGGGCTTGCGAAGAGATCGAAGCGGCCGAAGAACTCCTGCACGCTGCGTTCCAGGCGAGTCCTGGCAGCCGTGGTTTCGATGAGGTCCCGGGCAGTCAGCGCGAACCCCTTGTTCACGTTCCAATGCACTTCCGGCTTGATGACGTCGCCGGAACGCTCCAGGATCGGGCCCAGTCCTGCGGCGAAGTCCATGGCCCGGGTGTTCCCGAAAACGAGGTCAGCCTCGCTGAAGTCCGGCGTTGCTTCCTCGACGATGGCCCCCAGGTCTGCGAACACCGACAACTGCCGTTCCAGGTGCACCAGGATCTCCGGTTCCACCGGCACGCCGATGCCAAAGTCGCGCGACCAGCCGATCCGCACACCCCGCATGTCCGTCTCCAAGCTGGAGCGGAAAACCTTGGGATCCAGCCCCTCGGGGTGCGGTACTCGGGGATCGCTGCCTGCGGTCACGGACATGAACAACGCAATGTCCTCCACGCTGCGGGCCATAGGCCCTGTCCTTCCCAGCCACGCATAGGCGTTGACATCGGACGGCATGGGGATCACCGCCGTCGACGGCCGGAAGCCCACCACGTTGCAGAACGAAGCCGGGATCCGGAGCGAACCGCCCATGTCGCTGCCGTCGCCGATCGCCTGGATCCGGGAAGCGACGACGGCGGCCACCCCGCCACTGCTGCCCCCGGCGCTCAGGGCGGGCGCGTACGGGTTGGTGGTGGTTCCGAAGAGGTCGTTGAACGTGTGTGATCCGGCTCCGAACTCGGGAACGTTGGACTTGCCGGTGCTGACGACGCCCGCCGACTTGAGCCGCGCAATGATGAGGTCGTCGGCATCGGGCACGAAGTCGCGCAACGCCAGGGAGCCTTGGGTGGTGCGCATGCCCGCAGTGTTGTTCGTGTCCTTATGGGTCATGGGCAGGCCATGCAGGGGAGGCAGTTCGGCCCCGGACGCCGTCAGCTGATCGGCATTGAGCGCCAGGGCACGTGCGCCTTCGGCATCCAACGTCACCACGGCGTTGATCACCGGGTTCACATCCGAAATCCGCTGGAGATGATCGTCCAAGGCTTCGCGCGCCGAGATTTCCTTGCTGCGGATCGCGGCGGTGAGTTCGACGGCGGACAGCTCGCCAATGGTGCTGGACATGGTGCTCCTTTGCTGGATATTCGCTTGCTGAAAGTGTGCCGAGTCACATCGCACCCCGGAAGGGCGCCCCGCCCAAGCGGCATCGTTTGACTGTTTCGGCCAGATATTTGGCGGATTCCGTCAGCTATTGTATGTGATCCGGCTCATAGCGGAAGGTGTTGCTAACCCACTGGCCGATCCGGTCGATGGGCATGGACCCGCCCCAAGCTGTAGCCCGCGCCGCACAACGTCGTCCGGTTGGGAACTGCAGGAGGGGCTTTCACGCGGAGGTTTCCATGTTCCAACCCCAGGCATTTCAGCCCCTGACAGCGCAGCCGTTGGCTGCCGGCAGCTCCAGCGACATCCTGGCCATAGCCAACAACCCGGTTCTCTGGATCTGCGTTGCAGGCGTGTTCGGCGTCATCATCGTCCAGTCCGTCATCTTCATGAAGGCGGCCCGACGTGCTGCCCCCTCCGTGGAGATGAGCAGCCAAGACATCCGGACGTCGTTCCGGTCCGGGGCGGTTTCGGCGATCGGCCCTTCTCTCGCCGTCTCCCTCGTAGCCATCGCCCTCCTTGGTCTGTTCGGCGCACCGGCGGTCCTCTCCAGGATCGGCCTCATCGGCTCCGCAGCTTACGACGTCTCGGCCGCGGGCATCGCTGCCGGGTCCATGGGGGCCAAACTCGGCGATGCCAGCTACACCCAAAGCGTCTTCGCGGTGGCCTTCTTCGCCATGAGCATCGGCGGAGCCATGTGGATGCTGGCCACCCTCATCCTCACTCCAATCCTCCGTAAGGGTGACGCCAAGATCCGTTCGGTGAATCCGGCCGCCATGGCGATTGTCCCGGCAGCCGCATTGATCGGTGCGTTCTCCTGCCTTGGCCTGACGGAACTTCCCAAGTCCGGCATCCACGTCCTCTCCTTCGTCGTCTCTGCCGCCGTCATGGGGCTCTGCTTGCTGCTGGCCAAACGGCTCGGCAAGAGCTGGTTGCGCGAATGGGGCCTGGGCTTCTCAATCGTCATTGGCCTTGGTGCCGCTTTCCTGGCCGCCGCGCCCGGACTGGCCGCCTGAGAGACCGTCAGGGACACGAAAGGAACAACATCATGACCTCCACCCTCACCACCTCAGCCACCACGAATGCCATGGCGGACTTCAACCGGACCACGTCCCGCTGGGGGCAGATCACCATGATCGCCGGACTCCTCATCTCAGTGGCCGGTCCCTTGTACCTGGTCTTCGCCGGCGGCTTGGACATCGCGCCGGCCCAGCTCTGGATCGCCTTTGCCGCGGTCGCCGCAACATTCGGCATCATCTGGATCGTCGAGCCGCTGACCTACTTCCCGATCCTCGGCCCTGCAGCTATGTACCAAGCATTCATGATCGGCAATATTTCCAACAAGCTCCTGCCCGCGGCGTTGATTGCCCAAACCAACATCGGCGCAAAGCCGGGAAGCAAGCGGGCCGAACTGGCCGCCGTTGTTGCCATCTGCGGAGCCGCAGTGGTGCACCTGGTCTCGCTCGCCATCTTCGTCGGCCTCCTGGGCAGCTGGCTCATCAGCGTCATTCCGCCGTCGGTGCTGACCGTTACCCGGCTGTACGTCCTGCCCACCGTCCTCGGCGCGGTGCTGGTCCAGGCCATCGTCTCCATGAAGCAGCCCCGCACCACCGTGTTCGCACTGGTGGTGTCCGCCGTCGTCGTCTTCGTGGTGCTGCCCCTGGTGCCGTCGCTTGCCATGGTGTCCACCGCGATCGCCGTGCTGGGGACCATCCTGCTGGCGTGGTTCTTCCGCGGAAAGCAGGTTGCAGCCGCCACACCGGTCCACGTCGAGTAGTAGCCGCCGCCCCCCACACCGTCAGAACGCAGCAGAAAGAAGAAGACCATGACCCAAACCGCCACTGTCCTCCAGCTCGATACCGAACAGACCACGGCGCTCCACGAGCTGTACCGCAGGCTCCACGCACACCCCGAACTCTCCATGCAGGAGCACGCCACGGCTGCCCTTATCGAGGAACAGCTGGACCGGCTCGGTGCGGACCACTTCCGCTGCGGCGGGACAGGAGTGGTCGGCATCCTGCGCAACGGTGAGGGGCCCGTCGTCGCGTTCCGCGCGGACACGGATGGGCTGCCCATCGAAGAGGCCACGGGCCTGGACTACGCCAGCACGGACACGGGGATGCTGGACGGTTCCGAGGTTCCGGTAATGCACGGCTGCGGCCACGACACCCACGTGGCCAGCCTGTTGGGAGCTGCGGAAATCCTCGCCGGAAACCAGGACGCCTGGTCAGGGACGCTGGTGCTGATTTTCCAGCCCGGTGAAGAAACGGCCGCCGGGGCGCTGGCCATGCTGGAGGACGGGCTCTGGGACAGGGCTCCCCGCCCGGAGGTCGTGTTCGGGCAGCACGTCATGCCACGGCCCGTGGGCACAGTATCGATTTCCAGCGGTCCGGTGGCAGCAATGGCCGATTCCCTCCGCGTGACGGTCCACGGACAGCAGTCGCACGGCTCGCAGCCCCAGGACTCCATCGATCCCATCGTCATGGCAGCCCACATGGTTACCCGGCTGCAGACCATCGTGTCCCGCGAGCTGGATCCCCGGAAGTCCGCCGTCGTAACGGTTGGAACCTTCCACGCCGGCCTTAAGGAGAACATCATCCCGGCTTCCGCGGAGTTCACCCTCAACATCCGCACTTTCGACGAAGAGGTCCGAGGCCAGGTCCTGACCGGTGTCCGACGCATCATTGAGGCCGAGGCAGCTGCCTCCGGAGCACCGGGCCCGAAGATCGAAGAGCTGTACCGCTTCCCGCAGTGCTACAACGACCCCGACGCCGTTCCTTCTGTTTTGGAGGCACTGCGAGATGCGTTGGGGGCTGAGTCTGTCGAGGTGACCCCGCCCATGATGGGCAGCGAAGACTTTGGACACCTGGGTACGGCCATTGGCGTCCCTTCCGTGTTCTGGATGTTCGGCGGTACGCCGGGTGCTGTGTTCGACGGTCCGGGACCTGTCCCGGTCAACCATTCGCCCTTCTTCGCCCCCGAGCTGGAAGGTTCCCTGGCCGGGGGAATCTCTGCCGCCGTCGCCGTCCTCCTGTCCCGCCTGGGCAACTGAGCTGCAAGGAGCGTCCCCATGACTTCAGCATTGACCGAACCGGCACCTGCGCTTCAGGACACCGGCGGCCCGCTTTCCGGCAGGCTCGTGGTGGACCTCAGCCGGGCGCTCGCAGGCCCGCATGCGGCCATGATGATGGGCGACCTGGGAGCACGGGTCATCAAGATCGAGAATCCTGGCACGGGGGATGACACCCGCGGGTGGGGTCCGCCTTTCGTCGGCCCCGAGGACGATCCACAGGCCACCTACTTCCTCTCCTGCAACCGCAACAAGGAGTCCCTGGCCCTGGACCTTAAGAGCGACGACGGCCGGACAGTCCTGCGCCAACTCCTGGAACGTGCGGACGTGGTGGTGGAGAACTTCCGGCCGGGCGTGCTTGAGCGGCTTGGTTTCAGCACCGACGCCATGCACGCCATCTACCCGCGCCTGGTGATCCTGTCCATCACCGGATTTGGCCACGATGGTCCCGAATCACAGCGCAGCGGTTACGACCAGATCCTCCAGGGCGAGGCCGGGCTCATGTCCCTGACGGGCTCGGGACCCGATGATCCACAACGCGTGGGCGTGCCCATCGCGGACCTGCTCTCCGGTATGTACGGGGCATACGGGGTGGTCGCCGCCCTGCTGGAACGCGAACGGACCGGCCAGGGGCAGGTGGTGCGGACGTCGCTCCTGGCATCACTGGTGGGGGTCCATGCTTTCCAAGGGACCAAGGTGACGGTTGCGGGGGAGTCGCCTGAAGCCCAGGGCAACCACCACCCCTCCATCGCGCCGTATGGGCTCTTCCGTTGCCGGAACGGAAGTGTGCAGATCAGTGTCGGCAGCCAGAAGCTGTGGGCGGCCTTCACCTCCGCCTTTGGCCTTGATCACACGGCCAAAGGCGTTGCCACCAACGCTGATCGGGTGCGGAACCGCACGCACGTGATCGACGTAGTCGAAACAGCGTTTGCCGACTACGACGCCGAACCGTTGCTGGCGAAACTTGCCGCGGCGGGAATTCCCGCCGGGAAGGTGCGCTCCTTGAAAGAGGTCTATGAGTGGCCCCAACTGGCATCCCAAGGCCTGCTGATCGACGTTGACCACCCGGTGCTCGGAGCTGTCACGCTGCCCGGACCGCCGCTGCGTTTCTTCGACAACGTCTCCGGGGCGGAAGCCACCCGGCGAGCCCATTGTGCGCCTCCGGTGCTCAACCAGCACAACGAGGAGATCCGGGGCTGGCTCGCGGGGGAGGACATTGATGACTGAAACGGCTACGCGACGGCGCCTCGGCGCGCGCGAACTGCTGGAGACAATGCTCGACGCCGGGAGCTACCTTTCGTGGGACGCCCCGGTTCGCGGGGCCGACGTCTTCCCATCCGTCCCTGAAGGGTACGCTGCCGAGCTGGCTGCCGCCGCCGGCAAATCAGGCAGCGATGAGTCGATCCTCACCGGGGAGGGCCGGATACGGAACCATCGGGTCGCCGTCGTGGTTTCCGACTTCGCTTTCCTGGCCGGGTCCATCGGGCGCGATGCCGCCCAAAGGTTGGTGTCCGCCGTCGAACGCGCCACCAAACAGGGCTTGCCTCTCATCGCCATGCCGGCGTCTGGAGGGACCCGCATGCAGGAAGGTACCAGCGCGTTCCTGGCGATGGTGGAAATCGTCGCCGCGGTCCAGGCACATCGAACCGCGGGCCTGCCGTACTTGGTGTACCTCCGGCATCCGACCACAGGGGGAGTCATGGCATCGTGGGGTTCGCTCGGGCACGTGACTGCTGCCGAGCCGGGTGCGCTCCTGGGTTTCCTGGGCCCGCGCGTCTATGAGGCACTGCATGGAGAGGCTTTCCCCTCTGGTGTCCAAACGGCGGAGAACCTCTTCGACCACGGATTGGTGGACGCCGTGGTTCCGCCTGAAGGGTTGGGGGACTACTTTGGGCGGGTGCTGGATCTGCTCCAGCCCGGGCACGTGGTGGCCGGCGGTGCGCTGCCGTCCACCAGCTCCGCCACGGCCGGGGCAGCCGGGCAGACTGCTTGGGAGTCCGTCCTCCGTTCCCGGGATCCCCTGCGGCCATCCACTGCTGAACTCCTGCGGCATGCCGCGGGCAGTGTTGTGTTGCTGCGTGGGGCGGGTGATGGCACCAAAGACCACGGCATGCTGGTGGCCCTTGCCCGATTCGGCGCCACCTCGTGCGTGCTGGTGGGGCATCAACGGAACAACGCGATGGGACCGGCCTCGCTGCGGGATGCCCGGCGCGGGATGCGTCTGGCCAAGGAACTGCGGCTGCCGCTGGTCACCGTTATCGACACACCGGGGGCCTGCCTCTCCCGGGAGGCCGAAGAAGGCGGGCTCGCCGCCGAGATCGCCCGCTCGTTGTACGACCTCCTCGGAGTGGGAACAGCTACGTTGTCAGTCCTGCTGGGTCAAGGAACCGGGGGAGGGGCGCTGGCCTTGCTCCCGGCAGACCGTACGATCGCAGCCCAGCATGCGTGGTTGGCACCCCTGCCCCCGGAAGGGGCGTCAGCGATCGTGCACAGGACCACGTCCCAGGCTCCCGCGCTCGCCGAGAGCCAAGGCATCACTGCCTCTGTGCTTGCAGGCCGGGGAATAGTGGACGTGGTGGTGGAGGAAGTCCCGGATGCGGCGGCCGCCCCGGTGGAGTTCTGCCGCCGGGTAGGTGCGGTGATCGCCGTCGAGCTTCAAGGCCTGGCGCGGCGGGGTGCGCCCGGCTTGCAGGCACGGCGGTCCAAGTACCGGGCGCTGATCGGCTAGGTTGCGACCGTCTTCCGGCGGCTCATGGGCGAACCTGAAGCTTGGAGAAGCGCGGTACCAGTGCCACCTCAAAATCCCCCTTTGATCAATATTTCGAACATATCGACTATCCGGTGGATATGTTCGATATTTCGACCATCGCCGAGGCGTCGAAGGGCAAAAGAAACCCCCCGGAAATCACATGATTTCCGGGGGGTTCCTTGTCTGAGCTTCCTATCAGAATCGAACTGATGACCTTTTCATTACGAGTGAAACGCTCTACCGACTGAGCTAAGGAAGCACCGCGTTCATCCCCGGTTTCCCGGGCGATCACGCAAGACATAACTGTAATAGAGGCACCGCGCCCGGGTCAAAACGAGCACGGTGGCGGCCGTTGCGGGGATGTTCACCCGGGCGTCGGGCCCGGTTCAGGCTGCGGTTTCCCGCTCGCCGGAAGCTGGGGAATCAACTGCGGCGGGGTCCACTCGCCGCGAAGCACAGCTGAAGGAGCCGCTCAATGACCGGGGACGCACTGACCAGGGACGCCAACCACACACCCAACCGGCTGAAGCTGGCGGTCGTGGACATGGTGGGGACTACCATCACCGACGATGGCCGGACCGGGCAGGCTATGTCCCGGGCGCTGGTGGAACACGGGATTGAGCCGGGCAGCAGCCGTTTCGAGAGCATGCTCGGCTATGCCCGGGACACCATGGGCGTCTCGAAAATGACGGTTTTCAGCCACTTGTTCGAGGACCCTGCCGTGGCCCGGAGTGCCAACAACGTCTTCGAACGGGCGTACGACGACATGATTGCCGACGGCGGCATCCGCCCCATTCCCGGAGCGGAAGACGCCATCTTGTGGATGCGTGAGGCCGGGATGCAGGTCTGCCTGGCCACCGGCTTCGGACGCCACACCCAGAACATGGTGCTCGAATCATTGGGGTGGATGGGCCTGGCCGATCTCAGTCTGTGCCCGGCGGATGCCGGACGCGGACGACCCTACCCGGACATGATCCTCACCGCAGTGCTCGCACTCGACCTCGATGACGTGCGCGAAGTCGCCGTGGTGGGCGACACCAGCTCGGACATGCTCTCGGGCGTCCGTTCGGGGGCCTCACTCGTCGCGGGGGTGCTGACCGGCTCACACTCAGAGGCAACCCTGCGCGCGGCCGGCGCCACCGCCGTCGTCGATTCCATCAAGCAGCTCCCGCTCCTGGTGGAGAAACGCGAAGCCAGGCACCTCTAGCAGGTGAGGCCGTCCTGCGGCAGCTTTCCGTCAACAAAGTAGTCGTCGACGGCGGAGCTGACGCATGAGTTCGAGCGGCCGTAGGCGGTGTGCCCCTCGCCTTCCCACGTGACGAGGGAAGCGTTCTCGAGCTGCTTGCGCAGCGACTGCGACCACGCCAGGGGAGTGGCGGGGTCTCCCGTGGTGCCCACCACCACGATGGGAGCTTCACCGCTGTACTTGACGGGCGCCGGTGTCCGGGTGTTCGGGTACGGCCAGTCCTTGCAGTTCACGCCGCCGTAGGCAAAGAATGCACCGAACGTGGGGGAGTCCTGGATGAGCCTGGCCTCCTCCGCACGCATGCCTGCGGTGTCCATGACCATGGGGTAGTCCAGGCAGTTGATGGCTTGGAAAGCGAAAGCGGAGTTGGAGCTGTACGTTCCGTTGGGTTCGCGGTCCGCGCCAAGGTCGGCGAGCCGCATCATCTGCGAAACGTCGCCGGAGAAGGCACTGTCCAGGGCCTGGGTCAGTGCCGGCCAGCTCTGGTCGTTATAGAGGGGCAGGATGAGGCCGTTGACGAAGTCGTTGCCGGTAACCAACCGGCCGTCCTTGGCGGTTTGCGGGTTCTCGTCCACGGCGCTGATGAGGTCCCTGATTTCCTGCACACCGTTTTCCACCGACCCGCTCATAGGGCACTGGTTCTGCTTCTGGCAGCTGGCTACGTAGGTGTGGATTGCCTTTTCGAACGCCTTGGCCTGGCCTGCGGTCAGCTCCTCATTGCTGATGGACGGGTCCACCGCTCCATCGAGGACCAGCCGGCCAACGTTGTCCGGGAAGAGCGATGCGTAGGTGGACCCAAGGAACGTCCCATAGGAAAAGCCCAGGTAGTTGAGCTTGGCGTCATTCACCACGGCACGCAGGATGTCGAGGTCCTTGGCCGCGCTGACGGTATCAATGTGTCCTAGGACGGGCCCTGTCTCCTGGGCGCACTGCTCGGCAAAGGACTTGTTGAACGCTATCGCCGCTGCCAGGCCTTCGTCGGTGTTCTTGCGGAACACCTTTGCCCTGGCGGCATCACGCTCGGCGTCGGTCATGCACTTGACCGGCGCGGAGTCCTTCACGCCACGGGGGTCGAAGCCCACGACGTCGTAATTCGCCCGGAGTTTTTCTGTGAAGTGCGTGGTGCCTGCATCTTTGATGAAGTCCACCCCCGAGCCCCCGGGACCCCCGGGGTTGACCAGGATGGAGCCCTTTTTGTCTCCGGTGCTGGGCAGCTTGATGGCCGCGAGGGTTATCTCCGCGGAACCCGGCTGCGCGTAATCCATGGGGACCTGGATCTTGCCGCACTGCAGTCCGTCTCCGCAAGAGCTCCATTCCACGGACTGCGAGTAGAACTTCTCCAGGCCCTTGGGGGCCGAGGCCGCGATGGAGGGATCCACAGTGCTGGTGGAGGGCTTCGCGGTGGGCGCCGGCAGGAACGGCACCGTGCAGGCGCTGAGGACCAGCATTGACGCCAATGCCACGCACATCGCCGCGAACCCGCGGCTGCGGGTTCCACGTCGTGCAGCCCCCCGAGGAACAGCACCACCCGCAGACAGCCGGGCAGACCGGTCCCTTGAAGGGTTACCGGCGGGCCGGCGGGGTGCGGACGTCATGCGTTCTCCTATTGCTGGATGAGGCTGGTTGCCATGGACTCGACCGCCAACAGCGGGGCCACGTTGGTGGTGGTGATACGGACCCGGGCTTTGTTGATGGCGTCCATCCGGGCCAGGGTGGTTTCCGGCGTTGAACGGCCTGCGTATTCTTCCAGATCACCCTTCAGCTCAACGTTGACCAGTTCAACGGCGTTCCCCAATTGGATGATCAGTACGTCCCGGTAAAAGGACAACAGATCCGTCAGGGTACGGTCCAGGGAGTCCGTGATGGAGCGTTTGGCGCGACGCTTCTGGTCATCCTCAAGCTGCTTGACCTGGCTGCGCATGGAGGGCGGCAGAGTCCCGGACTCGGGGGCGCCAAGACTCGCGAGCAGCGCTATTTTCTCAGCGGCGTCCCGTTCATCGTTGGAGCTGTTGGCTTCCTCCGTGGCGATCTTGACCAGCTTCTCGGCCATCATCACAGCGGCCGTGACTCCCCGCAGGCCCAAGGGGATCCGAACGGTCTCCAGGCGGCGCTCCCGGGCATCCGCGTCGCGGGCGAGGCGGCGGGCAATGCCGATATGGCTCTGGGCCGCCCGCGCCGCCCGCTCCGCAAGCTGGCGCTCGACGCCGTCGCGCCTGACCAAGAGGTCCGCGACGTCGGCAGCCGGCGGAAGCCGCAGGCTCACCGGACGGCAGCGCGAACGGATGGTGACCAGGACGTCGGCCGGCGAAGGGGCACACAGCATCCAGATGGTGCGCGGGGTCGGTTCTTCGATGGCCTTCAACAGGACATTGGTGGTGCGTTCGGCCATGCGGTCCGCGTCCTCCACCACGATGATCCGCCAGCGGCCCGTGGCCGGACGGTCTCCGGCCTTGGAAACAAGCTCGCGGGCTTCATCGATGGTGATGGTGACTTTTTCCGTCCGCACGAAGGTCACATCGGAGTGGGTCTCGCCGAGGATGGTGTGGCACGCCGCGCAGACACCACAGCCACGCTGCGTGACATCATCCTGCTCACAGTTCAGTGCCGCGGCGAACGCTTTTGCCGCATTTGAACGGCCCGAGCCGGGGGGACCGGTGAAGAGCCACGCGTGGGTGAGGCCCGTGTCGCCCTGCGCCGCCTGCTTCAGTTGTGCGACAACCGGGGCCTGGCCCTGGAGGTCGTCCCAGACGCTCACTGGCGTGAACCGGGAACCCGGTCACTCAACAGTGACTCCACGCGCTCCAGGATCCGGGCAGCCAAGGCCTCGATTTCCTCGCCGGCCGGCAGGACCAGATAGCTCGATGGTGCGGCCTCGGCCAGATCCAGGAAAGCGTGGCGGATGGCTGAATGGAACTCGTCAGGCTCGGATTCCAACCGGTCCTCGGCGGTGTCCCCTGCGGTGCGGCGTCGGCGGCCATGGGCGGGGTCGACGTCGAGCAGTACCGTCAGGTGCGGATGGAGGCCTTCGGTGGCCCATTCGTTGAGGGACAAAACGCCTTCAGCGCCCAGGCCGCGGCCAACACCCTGATAGGCGACGGAGGAATCAACATAGCGGTCCGTGATGACCACCGTTCCCTGAACCAAAGCCGGGCGGATGACCTGATGCGCGTGGGCCGCGCGGGCAGCGGCGAACATCAGGGCCTCGGTACGGGCATCGATGGTGCCGTGGCCATGGTCGAGCACAAGGGAGCGCAGTTTCTCGCCAATAGGGGTGCCGCCCGGTTCCCGGGTGCGCAGTACGGTGAGCCCCCGGGATTCGAGGGCGTCGGAGAGCCGGGCGGCCTGTGTGGACTTGCCCGCTCCGTCCCCGCCTTCGAACGCGATGAAAAGACCTGTGCTCTGAATACTCACGCGTCTAGCCTACCGAGCTTCCCTGACAGCAAAGGCGCGTAATGCCTTTCATCCACAGCATTCCCCGCGACTACGCTGAAAGCATGAGCCTTTCCGATCAGCACGCCGCCGAATTGTCGCCTGAAACCGTTGTGGTTGCTGCCGGTCGTCCTGAACGCGCCCACGACGAACCGGTGAATCCACCCATCGTCCTGTCCTCCACATACTTCGGTACAGGCAGCCTGGGCGACGGCGACCGGGGCTATGGCCGCTACGCCAACCCCACCTGGGACCCCTTCGAGGACGCGCTGGCCAAACTTGAAGGCGCCACCCTGCCGGGACTGCTTTACGCATCCGGGCTGGCCGCGGTGAGTTCGGCGCTCTCCCTGGTTCCCGCCGGGGGCGTCGTGGTGATGCCGTCCCACAGCTACGCAGGTTCGCTCGTCATGGCCACGGAGCTGGCGGAGAAAGGCTTCCTGGAACTCCGCACCGTGGACATCACGGACACGGAGGCGGTGAAGGCCCTGATCAGCCCTGAGGACGGCAAAAAGGCTGACCTGCTGTGGCTGGAAAGCCCCACCAATCCCATGCTCGGAATCGCAGATATCCGCGCGCTCACTGATGCCGCCCACGCCGTGGGTGCCCTCGTGGTCACGGACAATACCTTCTCCACGCCCCTGGTTCAGCAGCCCCTCAGCCTGGGCTCCGACGTCGTGCTTCACTCGGTGACCAAATACCTGGCCGGGCATTCGGACGTCGTCCTCGGGGCTTTGGTGACGTCCAACCCTGAGCTGCGCGCCACGCTCCTTCACCACCGCATCATCCACGGCGGAATCGCCGGGCCGTTCGAGGCCTGGCTGGCTCTTCGCGGCCTGCGCACGCTGGCGTTGAGGATCGAGCGCTCGCAGGCCTCCGCAGCCACGCTCGCTGAAAGGCTCAGCACCCATCCACGCGTGGAAGCCATCCGGTTCCCCGGCCTCCCCACGGATCCGGGCCATGAGCGCGCGAAGGCCCAGATGAAGGGTTTCGGCTCGATCCTGTGCATCCAGATCGCCGGCGACAACCAACGCAGCGGTGCCGAAGCTGCTGACGAACTGGTCCGCGCGTTGCAGCTTTGGCTCCCGGCAACATCACTGGGCGGAGTTGAGTCGCTGATTGAGCGACGACGCCGGCACACCGCCGAGCCGCTGAGCGTTCCGGAGAACCTGGTCCGCTTGAGCGTCGGAATTGAGAACGTGGAAGACCTCTGGTCCGACCTTGAGCAAGCACTGAAGGCGTTGGACAGCTAGGCTGGAGGACGTGGACGGAAAAATCTTGATCGCGTACGTCACCTCCGGGGTCTACATCATCCTGGGACTGGTGGCCCTTGCCTTGGAACTGTGGGCATTCGTTGATTGCCTGCGCCACCGACCCACCCTGTTTGTGGCCGCTTCCAAGCGGACCAAGACTTTCTGGTTGGCCCTCACCGGCGTGGCTCTCGCCATCGGTGGACTGACGATGCTTACCGGCGGCGGCAGCCTTGGCCTCTTCGGCATCGCTGCAGTCACAGCCTCCTGCGTCTACCTCGCCGATGTCCGTCCGGCAGTCCGCGAGGCTGGCAGCGGCGGAAACCGCAACGTCGGCCCGTACGGACCCTGGTAGACCCAGCCCCTGCTGTATCAGCGCTGGCCCTGCTGAATCAGTGCTGGCCGGGCGCCACCGCGTCCCACGCCACCGTCATTTCTCCAAGGCGCCACCGCGAAGGGCCATCCTGAAGCGGCCACCCGGCGTCGCGCAGTGAACGGCACATCCCGGTCCAGCGCTGCCTGTTGCCGAACGAAGCCAACGGCGCCGCCTCCAGCCAGGCCTTGTCCATTGCCTGCAGGAACGCGTGGATCGGCTCACCCGGCACGTTACGGTGAATGAGCGCCTTGGGCAGCCGCTCGGCAACCTCGGAAGGCAGCTCGAAGCTTCCGAACCGGACAGAAAAACTCAGGCTCAGCGGACGCTCCGGATCCAGGGCCACCCAGGTGACACGGCGGCCGATTTCGTCGCACGTGCCGTCAATGAACAGTCCGTTCGGCGCCAGGCGGGACTGCACCAGGGCCCAGATCGCGGCGACGTCCGCTTCTTCATATTGCCGGAGCACGTTGAATGCCCGGACCAGCACGGGATTGCCCGGCACCGGAACTTCGAAACCGCCTACCGAGAAGCTGAGTCCGGGTCTTTCCAGGGCCTTGGCGCTGCGGACACGCTCCGGTTCAATCTCGATTCCACGGACCTGTACATCCGGGCGGACGGCCTGCAGCCGTTCGAAAAGCTCCACGGCGGTGGCCGGCGAGGCGCCATAGCCCAGGTCCACTACCAAAGGCTCGACGGCGGTGCGCAGCCGCCACGCCTGCGGGCCGGCCAGCCAGCGGTCCAGCCGCCGCATCCGGTTGGGGTTGGTGGTGCCGCGGGTAATATTGCCGATCGGTTTGCGTAACGGGTTGCCGCCCCGACTGCGGGGAGAGCCCACCCGTTCCGCCTTTTGCACCACGGCCCCACTTTATCCTGCAACGCCGGGTCGCTTACGGCCCGTTCGATGGCGTCTGATGGGCCGTGACTGAGCCCACGTTGCTGTTCGTAACGCCGGGCAGGGCACCGGAGCCCTCGGCTAGGATGAAAACCATGACTTACAAGCTGATTCTGCTGCGCCATGGCCACAGCGAATGGAACGCCAAGAACCTGTTCACCGGTTGGGTGGACGTTGACCTGAACGACCAAGGCCGCAAAGAAGCAGTACGCGGCGGGGAGCTCCTGGTAGAGAACAACATCCTCCCGGATATCCTCTACACCTCCCTGCTGAAGCGTGCCATCAACACGGCCAACATGGCTTTGGACAAGGCCGACCGTGGCTGGATCCCCGTCAAGCGCGACTGGCGCCTCAACGAACGCCACTACGGTGCGTTGCAGGGCAAGGACAAGGCCCAGACCCTCGCCGAATTCGGCGAAGAGCAGTTCATGGAATGGCGCCGCAGCTACGACACACCGCCGCCGCCGCTGTCCGATGACAGCGAGTTCTCCCAGGCGCACGATGTCCGCTACAAGGACCTCGGCGACGCCCTGCCCCGCACCGAATGCCTCAAGGACGTCCTGGTCCGCCTCCTCCCTTACTGGGAATCGGACATCAAGGAAGACCTCAAGGCTGGCAAGACCGTTCTGGTCACGGCCCACGGCAACTCCCTGCGCGCCCTGGTCAAGCACCTGGACGGCATCAGCGACGACGCCATCGCCGGCCTGAACATCCCCACCGGCATCCCGCTGGTTTACGAACTGGACGAGGACTTCCAGCCGATCAAGCCCGGTGGAACCTACCTGGATCCCGACGCAGCTGCTGAGGCCATCCTCGCGGTAGCGAACCAGGGCAAGAAATAGGGCTTCGCGGTTCTTCGCCCCAGACTAACGACGGCGGCCGGTCACCTCAGGTGACCGGCCGCCGTCGTATGTTCTGCGGTTTGTGCGTTAGAAGCCCTCAGGCTGCCATTCGCCCGTCACCAGGTAGGTGACCTTGCGGGCAACCGAGACGCCGTGGTCGGCGAAGCGCTCGAAGTAGCGGCTGGCCAAGGCAACATCCACCGTGGTGGCGGGGTTCTCGTTCCATTCGGGGGAGGCGATGGCCTTGAAGACGCTGAGGTGGAGGTCGTCCACGGCGATGTTGATCTTGAGGATGTCGCGGGCAACTTCAAGGTCGCGCGTCTCGAGGAGCTCGATGACCTTCGCGGTGATGTCGATGTCGTGCTGGGCCATGGCCTTGAAGGTCTGGGTCAGCGAAGCAGGAATCACGGTTGCCGGGTAGCGCAAGCGGGCCAGCTGGGCCACGTGGCGGGCGAGGTCGCCCATGCGCTCCAGGGAAGCGCTCATGCGGAGCGAACCCACGATCATGCGGAGGTCGCTGGCCACGGGACCCTGCAATGCCAGGATGTCGATGGCGCGCTCATCAAGGCTGTTCTGCAGGAAATCGATCCTGGCATCTGCCGCAATGACATCCTGTGCAAGGTCCACATCGGCGCCTTCGAAGGACGTCGTGGCCTTCGTGATCGCTTCGTGAACGAGCTTGGAGATCTCGATGAGGTCGTCACCTACCTGGGTGAGCTCCTCCTGAAAAACCTTGCGCACTAAGGCGTCCTTTCCTTGGAAATCCCGGGCCCCGTGAAGGGACAGGACTTCAAAAACATTGGCAGTCCAACCAGTAACTGTGTCAGTGCCCCGTGAACTGTTTGGCACCTTTAGATGAACGTTAGTTGAACCGTCGGTGTTTGGCGCTGGATCAATGCTCCGCCCTGATTCCACAGCATAAGCTGGACACGTGGATCCGTTGCTCATAGGTGTCATTGCAGGCCTCGTCGGCTTGTCGCTGGGCGTCTTTGGCATGCTCGCTTTCAGGATCAGCGAACGGCAGCGCAGCATCGTGGACCTCGACGTCGCCGAGCCCCTCCTCCCTGAGGGGGCAGCGGAAGTCCTTGCCGTCGTCGGGCGTGCGTTCGTCGTGGTGGACGCGATCGACGGCGTGGTCCGTGCGAGCCCCGCCGCTTACGCCTACGGGCTGGTCCGCGGCCACACGGTAGTGCATAAGCAGCTCCTCGACATGACCGCCAAGGTCCGCCGCGACGGTGTGATCCTGGAGGAACAATACGAACTTCCCCGCGGGCCGCTCGGCAAAGGCACCATCGTGGTGCAGGTACGGGCCGCCATGCTCGGCTGGGAATATATCGTCCTCCTGGCCGATGACCGGACCGAGATCACCCGCACCGAGGAGATCCGCAACGACTTCGTGGCCAACGTGTCCCACGAACTCAAAACCCCCGTCGGCGCGATCTCGCTCCTGGCCGAGGCCTTGGAAGCATCGCCCGATGACGAAGAAGCGGTACGCCGCTTCGCCAAGCGCATGCACAAGGAGTCCGGCCGGCTGGCGGCCCTGGTCCAGGACATCATCGAACTCTCACGGCTCCAGGGCGCCAACGTCGCCCAGCAGGGCCACGCTGTGGACATCAACACGGTGATCACCGAAGCCGTGGACCGTTCGCAGCTTCCCGCCGAGAGCAAGAACATCCAGATCGTGGTGGGCGGCCACTCCGATTCCCTGGTCTTCGGGGACCGCGACCTCCTGGTCACTGCCCTGCGCAACCTGATCGACAACGCCATCCGTTACTCCCCTGAAAACACCCGCGTGGGCGTAGGTGTCCGGACCCGGGAAGGCGTGGTTGCCGTCTCCGTCACGGATCAGGGCGAGGGATTGACGCCCGAGGACCAGGAACGGGTGTTCGAACGCTTCTACCGCGTCGACGCAGCACGTTCGCGGCACACCGGCGGCACCGGCCTTGGCCTCAGCATCGTCAAGCACGTTGTCTCCAACCACGGCGGCGAAGTGACCGTCTGGTCGCAGCCCGGCCAGGGTTCCACCTTCACCATCCGACTGCCCGAGATGGAAGGTCAGGACGACGACGCCGGCCTCCCGCCTTCGGCTGCTACGGCGGCGCTTCCGCCCGGGCCCGCAACGGCTGGTGCCGCCGTCGAACCTGGAATTGCTGCCCGGCAACCCCACCACGTGAACCACCAAGGGGGCGCCACTGGCGCCCGAGAGCAAGGAGCCAGCGCTTGAGCCGGATTTTGATAGTGGAGGACGAAGAGTCCTTCAGCGACCCTCTGTCCTATCTTTTGGGCAAAGAGGGGTTCGACGTCGAGGTAGTGGACAACGGCAGCGATGCCCTGGTTGAGTTCGACCGGAACGGCGCAGACCTCGTCCTCCTCGACCTGCAGCTGCCCGGAACGCCGGGAACAGAGGTGTGCCGCCAGTTGCGCCAACGCTCCAGCGTCCCGGTGATCATGCTGACAGCCAAGGACTCGGAGATCGACAAAGTTGTGGGGCTCGAACTCGGAGCCGACGACTACGTCACCAAGCCGTATTCCTCCCGCGAGTTGGTGGCCCGTGTCCGCGCGGTCCTCCGCCGGCAAGGGGAGCCCGAGGAGCTCATCACCTCCACGGTCCAGGCCGGTCCTGTCCGGATGGACATCGAACGCCATGTGGTCAGTGTCAACGGCGAGCAAGTTTCCCTGCCGTTGAAGGAATTCGAGTTGCTGGAGATGCTGCTCCGGAACTCGGGCCGCGTCCTGACGCGTGGACAGCTCATCGACCGTGTGTGGGGGTCCGACTACGTGGGGGATACCAAGACCCTGGATGTCCACGTGAAGCGCCTGCGCAGCAAGATCGAGCCGGATCCGTCAGCGCCGCGCTATCTGGTGACCGTGCGCGGCCTGGGCTACAAGTTCGAGCCGTAACCCCTGGCGGAGTTTTTGTACGGATAACGCCCTTTAGAAGCCTTCTAAAGGGCGTTATCCGTACAAAAACTCCAGAGGGGGCAAAAAGGAAGGGTCCCGCCGCGGCGGGACCCTTCCTTTGTGTGTTCTTGGCAGGGGCCTTAGTGGCCGGCTGCGGAGCTCGTGGAGGTAGCGGACGGGGTGGCCGAGCTGGTCTCGGTGCCCGTTGCGCCGGGAGTTGCCGAACCGCTCGGGCTGGCCGAAGGGCTGGGGCTCGGGAGGTACTTGGCGTACTCGGGGAGGGTGCCGTCAACCACCGGGACGTTGATCGTGGCGGAGTCGGAGCCGCTGCGGATCGTCACGGGAGTCAGCCCGCCGGGAATGACTCCAGCGCTGCTGAGGATGGCGGGGTCGGCAGCGTCGTTTAGATAAGTCTCGGACATTGCCTTGACCGGGATCTCGGTCTGGGAGCCGTTGGCGCCGCTGATCGACAGCGTGGCGTCGGAGTTCGACTGGTTGAATACCGCACCGATGACGCGGCCAGGCTGGTTTTCGCCGGAAGCAACAATCAGCATGTTGCGCAGCTGCAGCTTGCCGAGGTCGGCCTTGACCCCGTCTGAAGCCGAATACTGGTGCGAAGTCTGCTGGGCGTTGACGAAGCCACAGCCGGTGACGGACAGAAGGCCGACGCCGATTGCAGCGGCCGCAATTGCCAGCTTGCCGCGCTGGACAGTGTTCATCGCAGAAATGCGCACGACAACTACTCCTAGAGTCATTGGAAACTTTTTCAGCCATAGCCTATCGGCAAACGGTCCAAAACAAGGATTCGGGAGGGCTTTGTGGCGGAGTCGGTGGAGAAGTCCGGCCGCTCACACTGGGTGCCTAATGCATCTTTCGGCGAATACGTCAAGAGGTTGGATGAACCCGTTTAAGGCCTGTTTCCCTGTATTGGCGCGGGTGAGGAGGCCTTTGGGTGCCAGTCGTATGCCTTAATCGTGATAGACTAATCTGCGGGAAAGGGGAAAGTCCACATGGTTTTTGAGGTCGGCGAGACAGTAGTTTACCCTCACCACGGTGCAGCAAAAATTGAGGAAATCAAGATGCGCACCATCAAGGGCGAAGAGAAGATGTATCTCAAGCTCAAGGTGGCTCAGGGTGATCTGACCATTGAAGTTCCAGCAGAGAACGTTGACCTTGTTGGGGTCCGGGACGTAGTGGGCAAAGAAGGCTTGGAGCACGTTTTTGACGTTCTCCGCGCCGAGTTCACTGAAGAGCCTACCAACTGGTCACGTCGTTACAAGGCGAACCTGGAGAAGCTTGCTTCCGGCGATGTCATCAAGGTGGCAGAGGTCGTTCGCGATCTTTGGCGCCGCGATCACGATCGCGGCCTTTCGGCAGGCGAGAAGCGAATGCTGGCCAAGGCACGGCAGATTCTGATTTCAGAACTAGCCCTGGCTGAGAAGACGGACGAAGAGAAGGCTGCAAGCGTTCTTGACGAGGTCTTGGCTTCCTAAGAATTGAGCCCCGGTGGTGCGAAAGCGCCGCCGGGTTTCTTTTTGCCACAAATCACCCCTGATGCCTCGCAGTACTCTGGTGACCATGAGTATTCCTTCCAAGCGCGCCGTCACGGCCGTGATCGTGGTTGCCGCCGGCTCCGGTGAGCGGCTCGGCTACGGCATGCCCAAAGCCCAGGTTCCGCTGGGCGGCGAGACCATCCTGATGCACGCCCTGCGCGGAGTTGTTTCGTCCGACGTCGCACGCCAAATCTGCGTAGCCGTGCCCAAGGGCGACACCGTCCTGCGCGAGTCCATCGCGGACTTCACAGTCGACCTGGTGGATGGTGGCCCTGAGGTCACAGTCGTCGACGGCGGTTCCTCCCGCGCGGATTCCGTCCGCGCTGCCCTGGCTGCCTTGGAAGACGGAACGGAATTCGTCCTCGTCCACGACGCAGCCCGGGCGCTCACCCCTGAACGGGTCTTCCAGCGGGTCGCCGATGCGTTGTCGTCCGGCGCCAAGGCGGTCATACCCGCAATGCCGGTGGTGGACACCATCAAGACCGTCGCAGAAACGGATGTCCAGGACGCCTCCATAGCCCCCGAGGTTGTCACCGGCACGGCACCGCGCGAACAGCTCCGCGCCGTCCAAACCCCCCAGGGCTTCGAACTCGCCACCCTGCGGCGGGCACATGAGGCCGCAGAACTCTTTGACGACAAGCAAGCCGCCGCGGTCACCGACGACGCCATGCTGGTGGAACTCCTTGGCGTCCCGGTCCACGCCGTCCGCGGGGCAAGCCAATCCCTCAAGATCACCACGCCGCTGGACCTCATCATCGCCGAAGGCCTCCTGGAAGGCCCCCTTGGGATTCGTTGGGTGGAGGGATAGTGGCCCCGGAAAACATGATCCTGCCACGCACCGGCATCGGGATGGACGTCCACGCCTTCGCGCCAGAAGACGACCCCCAGCCGCTCTGGTTGGGTGGCCTCTTCTGGGAAGGCGAACAGGGACTCTCCGGCCATTCCGACGGCGATTGCGTCGCCCATGCAGCCGCTGATGCGCTATTCTCCGCCAGCGGCATCGGGGATCTTGGCACGCACTTCGGTACGGACCGTCCCGAGTACGCCGGCGCATCTGGCGTCAAACTCCTCGGAGAGGCAGCGCGGCTTGTCCGTGCTGCCGGCTTCGAGATCGGCAACGTAGCTGTGCAGTTCGTGGCCAACCGCCCCAAGTTTGCTCCGCGTCGGGAAGAATCCCAGCGGGTCCTCTCCGAAGCCGCCAACGCTCCCGTGACCGTCACGGCCACCACCAGCGACGGATTGGGCTTCACCGGACGTGGAGAGGGCATCTCTGCCGTCGCCACAGCCTTGGTCTACCCGATGCCCGGCCATGAGGTACCCGCCGCAGTGCCTGGGCCCGCGAAAGGGGCGCCGCATGCGTAAGCCAGGTGCCGGCGTCGTGCGTTCCGCTGTCCTGCTGCCGGCGGCCCTGGCGGCCGCGCTCCTGCTGGGCGGTTGTGCCGGGACGCCGAAGATGGACGTGAAAGCCAGCTGCGATTTCCTCAACAACGACGCCTTCAAACCGGACGGCAACCAGCAGCAGCAATCCAAGCAGATCGCTGAGCATTACCACCAGATCGCGGACAAGCTGGCTCCGGAGATCGGCGACCCCATCAAGGAGATGGCCGCGATCATGGATAAGGCTGCAGCGTCGTCGCTGGGCGCGGCCACCCAGGAGCAGCAGGAAAAACTCAAGGTGCAGTTCAATAAGATCGGCGAATACTGCAAGTAGGCAGGTCACGCCGCGTCATCGGCTAATCTGGAGCGGTGACCCTGCGCTTTTATGACACCGCTTCCGCCGAAGTCCGCGACTTCGTTCCCCTCGAAGACGGCAAGGCCAGCGTGTACTACTGCGGGGCCACCGTCCAGGGAATGCCCCACGTGGGCCACGTGCGGTCCGCGATCGCCTTCGACCAGCTGACCCGTTGGCTCGAATTCCGTGGCCTCCGTGTCACCGTGGTGCGCAACGTCACCGACATCGACGACAAGATCCTGGCCAAGTCCGCCCAGTCGTTCGGCCCGGACTGGGACGCCGAACCCTCCGCACGGCAGAACGAAGAATGGTGGGCCCTGGCCTACCGCTACGAGCAGGAATTCGAGAACGCCTACGAATCCCTCGGCGTCCAAAGCCCCACCTACGAGCCGCGGGCCACCGGACACATCCCGGAAATGCACGCGCTCATCCAGCGCCTCATCGACCGGGGCCACGCCTACCCCGCGCCGGACGACTCGGGCGATGTCTACTTCGACGTGCGCTCGTGGAGCAAGTACGGCTCCCTGACGCGGCAGAACATCGACGACATGCAGGGCGCCCCCGACGTCGAAGCCCAGTTCGTCAGCAGGAAGCGCGATCCCCGCGACTTCGCACTGTGGAAGGGCTACAAGGAAGGCGAACCGGAGTCCGCGAGCTGGGCGTCGCCGTGGGGTGCGGGCCGTCCGGGCTGGCACCTTGAATGCTCCGCGATGGTCACCAAGTACCTTGGTGCGCGCTTCGACATCCACGGCGGGGGATTGGACCTGCGCTTCCCGCACCACGAGAACGAGATGGCCCAGTCGCAGGCCGCCGGCGACGAATTCGCCAACTTCTGGATGCACAACGGCATGGTCACGTACGAGGGCGAAAAGATGTCCAAGTCCATCGGCAACACCGTGAGCCCGGCAGAGATGCTCGACCTCGCCTCACCCCGGGTCGTCCGCTACTACCTCGGCCAGGCACACTACCGCTCGGTGCTCGATTACCGGCCCACGTCGCTGCAGGAGGCCGCGGCCGCCGTCGAACGTATTGACGGATTCATCTCGAAAGCGTCCGCCAAAGTTCCCGGCAGGTCAGGTGCGGACGTGGCACCGCAGGCCAACATGCCCGCCGCGTTCACTGCTGCCATGGATGACGACCTCAACGTCCCGCAAGCCCTCGGCGTGCTGCACGAAACCGTCCGCGCGGGCAACACAGCCCTCGCGAGCGGTGACCTGGACGGCGCCAAGGCGGCCCTCTACAGCGTGCTGTCCATGACCGAGGTGCTGGGGCTGGACGCCGTGAAGCAACCCGAAGCCGTGCAGGGCCGTGAGCATGCGGCGCTGAAGGTCCTCGTGGACGCACAGCTCCAGGCCCGCGCTGCCGCAAGGGCCAACAAGGACTGGGCGGCCTCCGACGCGATCCGCGACACACTCGCCGCCGCCGGCGTCGTCGTCGAAGATGGTGCGGACGGGGCCACCTGGAGCCTCAAACGCGACTGACAAACGGGCGCTGCGGCCGAATTGCATCGGGTCAGTAGACTTGATTCCAGACTTACTCACAAAATCAAGGATGGAATCTCATGGCCAACAATGGTCGCCGGTCGGTCAAGAACAAGAAGGGCCCCTCCACCGGAACCGGTGGCCATGGCCGCAAGGCCCTGGAAGGCAAGGGTCCCACGCCCAAGGCGGAGGACCGCACCTACCACAAGGCGTACAAGAACAAGCAGCTCGCTGAGCGCTCGGCCGCCAAGCGCGGACCGGCACGTCCGGGCGGCGCCGGCGCCCGCTCCGGCCCCAAGGGCCGCGCCACCGAGGAACTGGTCACCGGCCGTAACTCCGTGGTCGAAGCCCTGCGTGCCGGCATCCCTGCCAAGGCACTGCACGTAGCCATCCGGATTGAAATGGATGACCGCGTCAAGGAGTCCCTCAAGCTCGCGGCCGAGCGCGGCATCCCGCTGCTGGAAACCGGCAAGCCCGAGCTGGACCGCATGACCGAGGACGCCGTCCACCAAGGACTCGTGCTGCAGATCCCGCCGTACGAATACGAGGACGCCTACGACCTCGCCGAGCAGACCCTCGCCAAGTGGAAGAAGGGGCACATTTCCAATGCGCCGATCTTCGTGGCTTTGGACGGCATTACCGATCCCCGCAACCTCGGCGCCATCATCCGCTCCGTCTCCGCGTTCAGCGGGCACGGCGTGATCGTACCCGAGCGTCGTTCCGTGGGCGTCACCGCGTCCGCATGGAAGACCAGCGCTGGTGCCGCTGTCCGCGTACCGGTGGCCCGCGCGTCGAACCTCAACAACGCGCTCAAGCAGTTCAAGAACATGGGCATCTACGTCCTTGGACTGGACGGCGACGGCGACGTCTCGCTTCCCGACCTCACGGTCGCCACCGAACCGGTCTGCATCGTGGTTGGTTCCGAAGGCAAGGGCCTCAGCAGGCTCGTGCGCGAAAACTGCGACCAGATCGTCTCCATCCCGATCGACTCCGCCATGGAGTCTCTCAACGCATCCATGGCCGTCGGCATCTCGCTGTACGAAGTGTCGAGGCAACGCTCCGCCCAGTAAGCAGTGCCCAAGGCGGTGGTCGCAGACGCGACCGCCGCCTTTCGCATGCCCGATGCTTCCTCACGTTCCGCGTGCTTGAGCCTGATGCTTGCTCACGTTCCGCTTGTTTGGGCCGGTCGCTTGCTCACGTTCTCACCCTTTAGGCCGCTCTGGAATCACGACGGCGACAGCGGCCTCGGTTTGTCCACCCGCCTGAGCGCCAATCGCGCGGACGTAGACCGCCTGGCGTCCTGCCTTTTAGCAGTTCGATTCCTGACCGCGAATAGACCAAGGGCAGCATTGGCCCCACAGCCAAAAGTTGAGGGAGGGTTGGCGGGAAGCCTTAGGGATGTGAGGGAGCGTCGGCGGGAAGCCTTAGGGATGTGAGGGAGGGTTGGCGGGAAGCCTTAGGGATGTGAGGGAGCGTCGGCGGGAAGCCTTAGGGATGTGAGGGAGGGGTGGCGGGAAGCCTTAGGGATGTGAGCGAGGGTCAGAAGTCGCGGCGGTTGGCCAGGACGGGGAGCTTCTGCCGGGCGTCGTCCACTACTGAGGCGTCGAGGTCGGCGAAGATCAGGCCCGGCTCACCTTCGAGGGCTTCCAGAACCTGGCCGAAGGGGGACACGACGGCGGAGTACCCGACTCCCGTGGGGGCCGCACCCTTGGCTTCAATTCCCTGAGTGGCTGGATCACCCTGGCCGCAGGCGAGGACAAACGTCGTGGTGTCCACTGCGCGGGCCCGTGCCAGGAGCTGCCACTGATCGGCCTTCCCCGGACCAGCTCCCCAGGACGCCGAAACGATGTTCACCACGGCACCGCGCTGGGCGTTGGCAGTGAACAGGGCGGGGAAACGGATGTCGTAGCAGGTGGCTAAACCAAAGGTGAGGCCGCCGGCGTCGAACGTCACGGGTTCTGTACCGGCCTCAACGGTGTCCGATTCAGCGAAGCCGAACGCATCGAAAAGGTGGATCTTGTCGTAGCTGGCGTCGACGCCGGGCCCGGTGGCGAGAAGGGTGTTGCGCACACGCGGCGCCCCGGACTCCGCAGCAGCGCCGGGCGTGAACATGCCCGCCACGATGACCAGCTGCAGCTCCTCGGCGATGGCACGAACACGGCCTGCCCAGGGACCGTCCAGCGGTTCCGCGATGTCCAACAGTGAATTGCCGAACGCGCGCATCATCGCCTCGGGGAAGACCACCAGGCCGGCCCCACCATCCTTGGCACGCCGCGCGTACTCCTCCAGGAGACGCAGGTTTTCGGCCAGGTCGCGGCCTGAGATGACTTGGGCGAGTGCCACGCGCACGATAGAACCTCCACTTCTCTGCCTCCCAGTATGCCAAGGAACACAAAATCGCTGCCTCGAACGTCGTCATATGGGCTGCGGGCACTGCACATACCGGGCGTGGAACTAAACTTGCCTTCAATGGTTATGCCTATCTTTGACACAGCAGCTGCCGTCGACGCGTCGCGGCCACGACCCCTCGGACTGAGCACGCCCCAGCCCGGTCTTACGGATGCGGAGAGAACGCAAAACCAGGAAGTAAACGTCGCAGTCTTCGCGCCGGACCTGGAACGGGTGGAGATCGTGTTCCAAGCGCCGGGCGAACCGTGGCGCGCCCGGATACTTCCCAACATCGAAGACGACGTGCATTTCGGGCTGGTGGGCGGCTTCCCTCCGGGCACGCGCTATGGTTTCCGCGCGGCGCCCTTGGAAGACGTGCTGCCCATGTCGGTTCCGGCGCTGGACCCGGATGACGACGGCGGACAGAGGCTCCTGCTCGATCCCTACGGTCGCGCCGTGGATCAGCATGGCGAGTTCCTGACGAGTGTCCACGTGGACACCGGCTTTGACTGGGGTGAGGACAAACCGCCCCGGACCCCCATGCGGACTTCGGTCATTTATGAGGCCCACGTCCGCGGCCAGACGATGCTTCACCCGGAAATTCCCGAGCACCTCCGCGGCACGTATGCCGGGATGGCGCACCCTGTGATGATCCAGCACCTCACCGAGCTGGGCATTACCGCCGTGCAGCTGCTGCCCATCCATTTCCACTTGGATGAATCGCACCTCCAGGACCTCGGCATGACCAATTACTGGGGTTACAACACCGCGGCCTTTTTCGCCCCGCATTCGGACTACGCCACGGAAGCTGCCCGCAACGCAGGTCCCCACGCTGTGCAGGACGAACTCAAGGGCATGGTCAAGCTCCTGCACGCGGCCGGGATCGAAGTCATCCTGGACGTGGTCTATAACCACACTGCCGAGGCCGGTCCTGACGGGCCGGCGCTGAGCTTCCGGGGACTCGGGGAGAAACGCTACTACCGTCATGACGCGCATGGCCGTTACCTGGACACCACTGGCTGCGGCAACACCTTGGATTTCAGCGACCCCGTAGTGGTGGACCTCGCGCTGGACTCGTTGCGTTACTGGGTCAACGAGTTCCACGTGGACGGATTCCGCTTCGACCTCGCCGTGACCTTGTGCCGTGACGCCGGAAACACCTTCGATCCCCAGCACCCCTTCCTGCAGGCCATCGCCGAGGATCCGGTGTTGTCGGCAGTCAAACTCATCTCCGAGCCCTGGGACGTGGGCTACGGCGGCTGGCAGACGGGCCGGTTCCCGCAGGGATGGTCGGACTGGAATGACCATTTCCGGGATGGCGTCCGCAGCTTCTGGCTTTCGGACCGCGCGGCCATCGAAGCCGGTGGCCAAGGAGGGTCGGTGGCGTCGTTGGCTGAGCTGATGGCCGGTTCCGCGAACCTCTTTGCGTCCTCTGGCCGCACCCGGCTGGCGTCGGTGAACTTCATCACGGCCCACGACGGCTTCACCCTCAAAGACCTTGTCAGTTACGACCGCAAGCACAATGAGGCCAACGGCGAGCAGAACCGTGATGGTCACGGCGACAACCGCAGCTACAACCACGGTGTGGAAGGCCGCAGCGAGAACGAGGCCATTGTGGCGGCGCGGGCGTTGTCCATCCGGAATTTGATGGCCACGCTGCTGATTTCAATCGGCGTGCCCATGATCACTGCCGGCGACGAACTCGGCCGCACCCAGCAGGGCAACAACAATGCCTACTGCCAGGACAACCCGACGGCATGGCTTGACTGGAGCCGCACACAGGAAGCCAACGCCATGTTCCGGACCACCCGGGAGCTTGTCAGGCTCCGCCGCTGGTTCCTTCGGCACCAGCCCGAGAGCTTTCCGGGCCAGGCCAACAATTCAAGCCTTCAGTGGTTTGATGACAAGGGCAAGCGGATGACACCGGCACGGTGGAACGATCCGGGCGTTCGTGCGGTCCAGCTGTTGATGGGTCACGAGGACAGCGAAATCCGTGGCCTGATCGTGGTGAACGGCAGCAACCAGGACGTGAAGATGGTGCTTCCGGAGATCCTGAGTGAAACAGGGATCGGCAAGCGCATGTTCGAACTCCGGTTCACCACGTCGGTGCTGCACGACCGCCGGAAGGGCGCGTTGGTTGCCTCCGGGGAGCGGGATATCCTGCAAGCCAATACGATCAACATTTACCGCACGTAGGCACCAACCACACAGGAGAACTCCGCATGAACCGCAGCCGCAGCAAACTCGTGGCATTCGCGGGTTTGGTGATCGCCGTCGTCGTGCTGGTGGTCGCGATGGTGGGCGGAGGCGCGCTGACGGCGCCCTCTTCCACACCAGGGGGCGGCGTCCAAACCACGACGCCGTCCGCAGGCTTGGTGCCGACCTCACCCGCCGCCGTGCCAAGCCGGACGACGGCGGCGGCAGCTGTGGAGAACCCGTCGGGCCTGCCGTCGATCAATGCCTCCCAACTGCCGAAGGAAGCCCGCCAAACCCTGGCCCTCATCGCCAAAGGCGGCCCGTATCCCTATGACCGGGACGGCGTGAACTTCGGCAATTTCGAGGGCCTGCTGCCCAAGAAGTCCGGCGGCTTTTACAAGGAGTACACCGTGCCCACCCCGGGAGAGTCGGATCGCGGCGCACGGCGGATCATTGTTGGCAAGGACGCTGCGAAGTACTACACGCCGGATCATTACGAGTCGTTCAAGTTCATCGTCGAGGACAAGTAGGAGCCCATGAAGATCTATTCCGCAGACACCTGGACCCTGGAAGAACTGCAGGAGCAGGTATCCGACGCAGGCCGCAGGACAGTACTGGTCCCACCGGCAACCACCAAGCAGACAGTCCTTGAGGTCTTCGGCCAGGTCCTGGATTTCCCCGAGTACTACGGCGTGAACCTGGATGCCCTGAACGATTCCCTCCACGACTACGCGGACGCCCTCTCCGAGGACGAGGGCAGCCCCGTCACGATGATCTGGCAGGTCCCCGCGGCATACCGCACGGATCGCTCCTTCGGTGTCGTCTGCGAGATCCTGCAAGACGCAGAGCGCTACGCCGGCCGCGACCTGGCAGTCATTGCGGTGTTCGAAAACTAACCCGCGAACCCGCCCGGGTCCTGCGGGCCCCACTGGGCAACAGCGGTCCGGCAGCGCTCGTCAAAGCGACGAAGGAGCAGCGCGCAGCGGATCAGTGTTGCCCAGCGGGTCAGCCACGTTATTGCGCTTAGGCGTTCGCGATCAACCCAAGTTCAGCTTTGGACGCCAGCGCGGAGTGCTTCGGGAACACGCGGACGGTGTAGCCGAACGAGCCCGAACGGTTGATGACCAGCGAGCCGTTGAAGAGGTGCCGCCCGTTGCCGAGGTCCTCTACGGAGTCCAGTTCCGCCACTACGATGTCTTCGAGTTCGTCGGATTCCTCGGCGCGGCCGAAGGCCACTTCCACGGAGACGTCGTCCGGAGTGAGGTTGTTCAGGGCGACGTAGGCGTTGACCTGGAGGCTGTCGCCGACCTGGGGTTCCTCGGACACACCGACGGAGTCCACGTGTTCCACTACGACCTCGGGCCATGCGCTGCGCACCTTGGACGTCCAGGCTGCGAGCTCCTTGGCTTCCTTGAATGATTCCGCAACCGCCCGGCGTCCGGAGACGGCGGCGGGGCAGTAGAGGTTGTTGACGTAGTCGTGCAGCATCCGCTCGGCGGAGACGGCCGGGCCGAGGTTGGCGAGGGTGTGCTTGATCATGGACACCCAGTGGGTCGGCACGGTTTCCTGGCTGGACTCGGACGGGCCTGCTGCTCCGGCGCCCTGGGCGACGGTGGTGCCGTAGAAGCGTGGTGCCACTTGGGTTTCCAGTAGCTCGTACAGTGCCGAGGCCTCGATGTCGTCGCGTTCGTCGGCGGATGCGCCGTTGTTGGCCGTCGGGATGGCCCAGCCGTTTTCGCCGTCGTACATTTCATCCCACCAGCCGTCCAGGACGGAGAGGTTGAGGGAGCCGTTGATGGCGGCCTTCATGCCGGACGTGCCGCAGGCTTCGAGCGGGCGCAGCGGGTTGTTGAGCCAGACGTCGCAGCCGGGGAACAGGGTGCGTGCCATGGCGATGTCGTAGTTCGGCAGGAACACGATCCGGTGCCGGACCTCGGGGTCGTCGGTGAAGCGGACCAGGTCCTGGATCATCTTCTTGCCGGCGTCGTCGGCAGGGTGTGACTTGCCGGCGATGACCAGCTGGATGGGATGCTTCGGATCCAGCAGCAGGGCCTTCAACCGGGCGGGGTCGCGCAGCATGAGGGTGAGCCTCTTGTACGTGGGTACCCGGCGTGCGAAGCCGATGGTGAGTACGTCCGGATCCAGGACGGAGTCCGTCCAACCGAGCTCGGCATCGGCGGCGCCGCGCTTTTTCCACGAAGCCCGGAGCCGGCGTCGGACGTCCTCGATGAGCTGTGCCCGCAGTTCGCGCCGGAGGCTCCAGACGTCTTCGTCGCTGACGTTGTAGGCCAGGTCCCAGCGTCCCATCGCCTCAGCTTCGGCGCCGAACTGGTGCCGGGCCAGGGAGGAGATCCGCGGGTCCACCCAGGTGGGGACGTGGACGCCGTTGGTTACGGAGGTGATGGGAATTTCGGAATGGTCGAATCCCGGCCACAGTCCGGAGAACATTTCGCGGGAGACCACGCCGTGGAGCTTTGCCACACCGTTGGCGCGCTGCGCCAGGCGCAGGCCCATCACGGCCATGTTGAACACGGAAGGGTTGCCGCCGTCGTAGTTTTCGCGGCCGAGTTCCAGGATGCGTTCGGTGGGGACGGCAGGTGCCAGTCCGGCGTCGAAGAAGTGCTTGATCTGGAGGGACTCAAAACGGTCGATCCCGGCCGGCACCGGCGTGTGCGTCGTGAAAACGGTGGACGCACGGCCGGCAGCAAGGGCCTCGTCCCAGATGAGGGGCTCGTTGGGGTCGGACATGGCTTCCTGGATGCGTTCGATCCCCAGGAAACCGGCGTGTCCCTCGTTGGTGTGGAAGACCTCGGGCGCGGGCGTGCCGGTGAGTGCCTGGTAGACGCGCAGGGCCTTGACCCCGCCCATGCCCAACAGGAGTTCCTGCTGCAGGCGGTGGTCGCCGCCGCCGCCGTAGAGGCGGTCGGTGATGCCGCGGGCGGCTTCATCGTTCGACGGGACGTTGGAGTCCAGCAGCAGCAGCGGAACGCGTCCGACGTCGGCACGCCACACGTGCGCGTGCAGCTCGCGGCCGTTCGGCAGCGGGAGGGAGATCTGCACCGGCTTGCCTTGGGCGCCGTCCTTGGCCGGGTGGCGGAGCAGGGTCAGGGGGAGACCATCGGGGTCCAGCACGGGGTAGGTTTCCTGCTGCCATGCATCGCGGGACAGTGACTGCTTGAAGTAGCCGGCCTGGTAGAGGAGCCCGACGCCGATCAGCGGCACACCGAGGTCGGAGGCGGCTTTGAGGTGGTCGCCGGCGAGGATGCCGAGGCCGCCGGAGTACTGGGGGAGAACTTCGGTGATGCCGAATTCGGGGGAGAAGTAGGCGATGCAAGCCGGCGCATCTTCGCCGAGGCCCTGGTACCAGCGCGGCTCGCTGAGGTAGCGGTCCAGGTCGGCTGCGGCGTGCTGTACGCGGTCCACTACCTCGCCGTTGTTTGCCAGGTCCTGTAGCTGCTCGCGGCTGATTGATCCCAGGAGAGCGATGGGGTCGTGCTGCGAGGCCTCCCAAAGAGCCGGGTTAAGGCTCGCGAAAAGTTCCCTTGTTGGCCGGTGCCAGGACCAGCGCAAATTGGTCGCCAATCGGGCCAGCGGCCGGATGGGCTCGGGGAGGACGGTACGGACTGTAAACCTTCGAATAGCCTTCACGAGCGCCACACTAACGGACTCCCATGGCAGTCGGAACTGCATTGGGTTTCTTTTAGGTAAAAGTCATCTTGCGTCAAGGAGAAACCTCGTTTGCTTAGCATTCTGTGATTTTTGTCGCTAACGTCGTGGTTGTGACGAAAACTGCGCGAACCACCACCGTTCTGAATTCCAAGACGACCTCGGACATCACCGCCGGCCTTCGCTTCGGGCGGTTCCCCATCACTGCCGTGCAGCCGGTGGTTGAGGGTGGCCGTTTCCCCGCGAAAGCGTTGCCTGGCGAGGATCTGGTGGTCGGAGCCACCGTCTTCCGAGAGGGGCATGACCAGCTGGGCGTCTCCGCCGTGCTTCTCGATCCCCGGGGCAGGGAGCGCCAGCGCGTGCGACTGCACCCGGCCCAAGGCGAGCAGTGGAAGGGCCTGGACCGCTGGGAGGGCCTGATCACCCCCAGCGGCACCGGCGCCTGGTCCTTCGTCATTGAGGCATGGCATGACCGCTACGGCACCTGGCACCACAATGCCGAGGTGAAGGTCGCCGCGGGCATTGACGTTGAGTTGATGCTCGCCGAAGGCGCAGCCCTCCTCGCGGGAGCAGCCGACGACGCCGGTCGCACCGGCGCTGAAAAGCGCACCCTGCGTGCCGCTTCCGTCGTGCTTTCCGATACCACCAAGACAGCCGAGGAGCGCCTTGGCGCCGGCTTCAGCCCTGAGGTGCTGGCCGCCGTCGGGCGTCTTCCCATCCGCGAGCTGGTGACCGTTTCGGAGCGCTTTCCGCTTCAAGTGGAGCGCGACCTGGCGGGGCGTGGTTCCTGGTACGAGTTCTTCCCGCGTTCTGAAGGCGCCGTCCTGGACCACTCCACCGGGGTGTGGACGTCCGGCAACTTCCGCACGGCGGCCAAGAGGCTCGACGCCGTCGCGGACATGGGCTTCGACGTCATCTACCTGCCGCCCATCCACCCGATCGGTGTCCAGCACCGCAAGGGCCGTAACAACACCTTGACTCCGGAGCCGCAGGATCCCGGTTCGCCATGGGCGATTGGTTCCAAGGACGGCGGACACGACGCGATCCACCCGGAGCTCGGAACCTTCGAGGACTTTGACGCTTTCGTGGCCCGGGCCAATGAGCTTGGCCTGGAAGTGGCCCTGGATTTGGCGTTGCAGGCAGCTCCGGACCACCCCTGGGTCACGTCAAACCCGGAATGGTTCACCACCCGCGTGGACGGCTCGATCGCCTACGCCGAGAACCCGCCAAAGAAGTACCAGGACATCTACCCCCTGAACTTCGACAACGACCCCGCGGGTCTCTCCAAGGAGATCCTGCGCATCGTGCAGTTGTGGATCAGTCACGGGGTCAAGATTTTCCGTGTGGACAACCCGCACACCAAGCCGGTGTGGTTCTGGGAATGGCTGATCGGCAAGATCAATAAGAAGAACCCCGAAGTCGTGTTCCTTGCGGAGGCCTTCACACGCCCGCCCATGATGCATGCCTTGGGCAGGGCCGGATTCCAGCAGTCCTACACGTACTTCACCTGGCGGAACACCAAGACCGAGCTGGAGGAGTACTTCCACGAAGTCAGCCACGTGAGCCCGGCATACTTCCGTCCGAACTTCTTCGTCAACACCCCGGACATCCTTACCGAGTACCTGCAGTACGGCGGACCCGCGGCCTTCCGCATCCGGGCCGTCCTTGCAGCGACGGCCAGCCCGCTGTGGGGCGTCTACGCCGGCTACGAGCTGTACGAACACGTGGCCCGTCCCGGCGCGGAAGAGTACATCGACAACGAGAAGTACGAGTACAAAGCCCGGGACTGGGACGGTGCCGCCGAATCCGGCCGGACGCTGGCCCCGTACATCACACGCCTCAACACCATCCGCAAGGACCACTTGGCGCTGGGTGACCTGCAG
This sequence comes from Paenarthrobacter sp. CC6, assembly GCF_040560085.1. Lineage (NCBI taxonomy): Bacteria > Bacillati > Actinomycetota > Actinomycetes > Micrococcales > Micrococcaceae > Paenarthrobacter > Paenarthrobacter sp. CC6. The sequence continues at coordinate 250,950 of NZ_JARDAN010000010.1, forward strand.
AACCTGACCATCCACCGCAGCACCGATGACGCCACGATCGTCTACTCCAAGCACAAGACGTTGGCTGACGGTACCAAGGACACCTTGATCATGGTGGTCAACGTGGATCCGCACAGTGCCCGCGAAAGCACCGTTTCACTGGATCTGGCGGCCTTGGACCTTGACCCGGCCGATCTCAACGAAGACGGGCTCTTCCGTGTTGACGACCTCATCAGCGGCCAGAGCTGGTGGTGGGGCGAGCATAACTATGTCCGCCTCGATGCCCACGTTGAACCGGCACACGTCCTGAGCATCCGGAGGCAGCCTTAGTGAGTTTTTCTCCGCAGAATCCCAGCCAGTACTTCACCCCGAAGAACACCTTCGAGTTGAACGCCCCCGGCCTCCAGCATGATCCGCTCTGGTACCGGAAGGCAGTCTTCTACGAGGTACTGGTGCGGGCTTTTGCGGATGCCAACGGGGATGGTTCCGGCGACTTCCAAGGCCTGATCGACAAACTGGACTACCTCCAGTGGCTGGGCGTTGACTGCCTCTGGCTGCCGCCGTTCTTCCATTCCCCGTTGCGCGATGGCGGCTACGACATCGCGGACTACACCTCGGTGCTGGACGAATTCGGTACCATCAGCGACTTCAAACGGCTGGTGGCCGAGGCTCACGCCCGTGGCGTCCGGGTGATCATCGACCTTCCGCTGAACCACACGTCGGACCAGCACCCCTGGTTCCAGGAGTCCCGCAAGGATCCCACCGGTCCCTACGGTGATTTCTATGTCTGGAGCGACACGGACGAGAAGTACCAGGACGCCCGCATCATCTTTGTTGACACGGAGGAATCGAACTGGACCTTCGATCCCATCCGTCGGCAGTTCTTTTGGCACCGGTTCTTCAGCCACCAGCCGGACCTGAACTTCGAAAACCCAAAGGTCATCGAGGCTCTCTACGACGTCATCAGGTTCTGGCTGGACCAGGGCATCGACGGCTTCCGGGCTGACGCCATTCCGTACCTCTTCGAAGAGGAGGGCACTAATTGCGAGAACCTGCCGGCGACCCACACCTTCCTGCAGGACCTGCGCCGGATGGTGGATGCGAACTATCCGGGCAGGGTGATCATTGCGGAGGCCAACCAGCCTCCGCACGAAGTGGTGGAGTATTTCGGGACAGAAGAAGCGCCCGAATGCCACATGGCTTTCCACTTCCCGATCATGCCCAGGCTGTATTACGCACTCCGTGACCAGAAAGCCGCGCCGATCATTGACACGCTGCGCGATACGCCGGAAATCCCGCGGGGTGCGCAGTGGGGTACTTTCCTGCGGAACCACGACGAGCTGACTCTGGAGATGGTGCCTGCGGAGGAGCGTGCGGCCATGCTTGGCTGGTACGCGCCGGATCCACGCATGCGGGCCAACATCGGTATCCGCCGCCGTCTGGCACCGCTCCTGGACAACTCCCGCTCCGAGATCGAGCTCATCAATGCGCTGCTGCTGTCCCTGCCCGGCAGCCCGTTCCTGTACTACGGGGACGAAATCGGCATGGGCGACAACATCTGGCTTGATGACCGCGATGCCGTCCGCACCCCCATGCAGTGGAACCCGGACCGCAACGCCGGGTTCTCCTCGGCGGACCCGGGCAAGCTGTATCTTCCGGTAATCCAGTCGCTGGTCTACAACTACAGCATGGCCAACGTCGAGGCCGAAGCCGCACACTCAGGCTCCCTGCTCCGGTGGACCCGGCAGATCCTTAGTGTCCGGAAGAACCACCCGGTATTCGGCTTGGGCGGTTTCCGGCACATCGAGGCCGACCACGAGGTGGTGTTGGCCTACGTACGTGAGCTTCCTGCAGGAAACCCGGAAGGGGAAGACGCGGAAACCATTCTCTGTGTCTTCAACCTCTCGCAGCACCCGGTCGCGGCAACGTTGGATATTCCCGAGTTCGCAGGCCGCGGCTTGCGCGATATTTTTGGCGGCCAGCCTTTCCCGGCCGTCGGTGACAACGGTCACCTGACCGTGATGCTGGGCAGCCACAGCTTCTACTGGCTGCGGGTACGCTCGGCATTTTCGAATCCCTCGTCGCCTTTTACCCAGGCGATTCCAGTGGTGACCTCCAAAGGATGAGATGAACAAGGAAAACTTGAACCCCTCCATTGAAGGACTTCTGAGGACCTGGCTTCCCGGCAAACGCTGGTTCCCGGTCAAGAGCCCCGACTTCGCGTTGGAGCAGGTGGGCGGCTTCAGACTTCAGGGCAGCGGCGACGCTGTGTTGGAGGTCCTGGTGCTGGCCGTCACCCACCGGACGGCCGACGGCGGTCCCCGGACCGATGTGGTCCAGGTGCCGTTGAGCTTCCACAGCCAACCGCTTGTGGATGCGCCTTCGGCGCTTTTGGGCGAGTACACGGATCCGGAACTGGGCCTTCGTTTGGTGTACGACGCCGTCTACGACTCCGAATTCGTCACGGCGTGGCTGCAGCTCATGCGCAGCGAAGGGAATGTTGGTTCAGCCCGCGGCCACCTCACCCGTGGCCGCGTCCCGCTCCCGGAAAACCCGGTGTCCGTGCGGGTCCTTTCCGGCGAACAGTCCAACACGTCCGTCATAATCGACGACGGCGACTCGGCGGCGATCGTCAAGATCTTCCGGGTGCTTTCGCCCGGCCGGAATCCCGAGGTTGAGCTGGGTGCGGCGCTGACCGCTGCAGGGACCAGCGAGGTTCCCGCGACGCTGGGCTGGATCACGGGCTCGTGGAATGAACCGGCGTCGAAAGACGGTGCAGTGGCCACAGGTGAGCTGACAGTCGCGCACGAATTCCTGCTCGGCGGCCTGGACGCCTGGCGTCTGGCTGTTGATGCCGCCGCGGCCGGCAACGACTTCACCGCTGAAGCGCGGGGACTCGGCAACGCCACCGCCACGGTTCACGCCAGGCTGGCGGAAACCTTCGGCACCTATGACGGCCAGGAACAGGGCCCGGACATCATCGCCGCTGTTGCCCGGCGGGTCCGGCAGTCGTGGGCTGAGGCGGCGTCCGCCGTCGGGCCCTATGACGCAAACCTTGAAGAACTGCTGGCGGCCCTGGAGCCCCGGGCCGTGGGACAGCTGCAGCGCGTCCACGGTGATCTCCACCTGGGCCAGATCCTGCGGGTTGCCGGTAACGGGGCGCAACCGGGCCGCTGGGCGATCCTGGACTTTGAAGGCGAGCCGCTGCGGACGATCGACGAGCGGAACACCCCTGATCTTCCGCTCCGCGATGTCACCGGCATGTTGCGCTCGTTCGACTACGCCGCCGGTGCCGCGACCAGGGAGAATCCTGACGCGCAGGTCCCGGAGACCTGGGTGGATGACTGTGCTGCCGCCTTCCTTGAGGGGTACAGCGAAGTCACCCCGGGAACCATTGACCTCCAGTCGCCGCTCTTTGTGGCATTGTGGCTGGACAAGGCCTTATACGAGGTGGTGTACGAGCTGCGTAACCGGCCCGACTGGTTGTCGATACCGGTGAACGCATCCCGACGGATCCTCGACAACACAAGCCGCGGCAAGCATGCGGCAGCAACAGCGGAAGGTAATGACATGACTGGCTCAGCACGTACCGAACGGCCCCGAGTTCCCTTGCACGTGGACTCCGAGACCTTGGAACGCGTGGCGGCCGGCGCTTACCACGCGCCGCATTCGGTCCTTGGCGCCCACCTCGATGACCACGGCCACGTGACCATCAGGACAGTGAAGCACCTGGCCAAGTCCGTCACCGTGGTGACGGAGACCGGCCGCACCCCCATGGAACACGAGTCGCACGGAGTATGGACTGCGGTCCTGGAACCGCTGCAGGCCGGGCATGTGCCGGACTACCGTTTGGAAGTGGTGTACGACGTCGAACCCGTCACCATCGATGACCCCTACCACTACCTGCCCACTGTGGGTGAGGTTGACCTGCACCTGATCGGCGAAGGCCGCCACGAACGGCTCTGGGATGTCCTGGGTGCGCACGTCCAGCACTACCGGTCCGCCTTGAGCGACGTGGATGGTGTTTCCTTCGCTGTGTGGGCGCCGAATGCTCAGGCTGTCCGCGTGAAGGGTGACTTCAACGGTTGGGACGGACGCTCGCACGGAATGCGCTCGCTGGGGTCCTCGGGCGTCTGGGAGCTCTTCATTCCAGGTGTTGCAGCAGGGGCGTGCTACAAATACGAGATCCTGACCAAGGCGGGTCAGTGGATCGAGAAAGCCGACCCGCTGGCCTTCGGGACCGAGGTCCCTCCGCTCACGGCATCGCGGGTAGTGGACGCCAGCCACCGCTTCAAGGACGCGGACTGGATGGCTGCCCGGGCCAAGCGGGATCCGCACAACTCGCCCATGAGCGTCTACGAAGTCCACCTGGGCTCCTGGCGGTTGGGTCTGGGGTACAAGGAACTTGCCAAGGAACTCGTCGAGTACGTGAAGTGGCTTGGCTTCACCCACGTTGAATTCATGCCCGTCGCCGAGCACCCGTTCGGCGGCTCATGGGGTTACCAAGTGACGTCATACTTTGCCCCGACCTCACGCTTCGGGCACCCGGATGAGTTCCGGTTCCTGGTGGACTCGCTCCATCAGGCCGGTATCGGCGTCCTTCTGGACTGGGTCCCTGCCCACTTCCCCAAGGACTCCTGGGCCCTGGCCCAGTTCGACGGCCAGCCGTTGTACGAGCACTCCGATCCGGCGCTGGGCGAACACCCGGACTGGGGCACGCTGATTTTCGACTTTGGCCGCAGCGAGGTCCGGAACTTCCTGGTGGCCAACGCGCTGTATTGGCTCGAGGAGTTCCACATTGACGGCTTGCGCGTGGACGCCGTGGCCTCCATGATCTACCTCGACTACTCCCGCGAGGAGGGTCAGTGGCGCCCGAACAAGTTCGGCGGCAGGGAGAACCTGGAAGCCATCTCCTTCATGCAGGAAGTCAACGCGACGGTCTACAAGTCACACCCCGGCGCTATCGTCATTGCCGAGGAGTCCACCGCATTCCCCGGCGTTACGGCACCCACCAACCACGGCGGTCTGGGCTTTGGCCTGAAGTGGAACATGGGCTGGATGCACGACTCCCTGAAGTACGTCTCCGAAGACCCCATCAACCGCAAGTGGCACCACGGCACCATCACCTTCTCGCTGGTTTATGCGTTCACGGAGAACTTCCTCCTGCCCATCAGCCATGACGAAGTGGTCCATGGGAAGGGCTCCATGCTGCGCAAGATGCCGGGCGACCGCTGGCAGCAACTGGCCAACCTTCGTGCCTTCTTCGCATACCAGTGGTCGCACCCCGGCAAGCAGCTCATCTTCATGGGTACTGAGTTCGGCCAGGAAGCGGAGTGGTCCGAGCAGTACGGACTGGACTGGTTCCTCTCGGACATTCCGGCCCACCGCGGCCTGCAGCTCCTGGTCAAGGACCTCAACGAGGTGTACGCCGCCACGCCTGCTCTCTACGAGAAGGACAACGAGGCCGGCGGGTTCCAGTGGATCAACGGTGGCGACGCGGACCATAACGTCCTCACCTTCATCCGCTGGGGTAACAACGGCAAGCCGTTGGTCTGCGCGGTGAACTTCTCCGGCGGTCCGCACCAGGAATACATCCTGGGTGTTCCGCTGGCGGGGGAGTGGACCGAAGTCCTGAACACCGATGCCGAAGCATATGGCGGGTCAGGTGTGGTGAACGCCGGTTCGCTGAAGGCCACTGCCCCCGGCACGGACGGGCAGCCGGCGGCGCTGTCCGTCACGCTGCCGCCGCTCGGAGCATCCTGGTTCACGCCGGCTGAGTAACGCTCCTCCAGTTCCCGCGTGATTGGGCCTGACGCCCGCTCACATAACCGGTGTTTCCAGGCAACGCTCCCTCACTGCGGCGGGGGAGCGTTGCCTGCTTTCGTGGGCCCAGGGAGTCCATCGGATCGGGGCTTTGCCAACCCGGCAGAGTGTGTGTATAGTTAATACCCGCGCTGCTCCACGAGTTGAGATCGCAAGCTGACAAGAAACCGCAAGGAAAAATCAAGTCAAGCTTGCCGATTTGACTCGGAGGGAAGCAGCCGGTAAGTTTGGAAAGTTGCTCCGGAGCGATCCTGGACCCTGTGGGGTGTGGGTGGTGCCGGTTGTGTCTGTTGTTTGAGAACTCAATAGTGTGCCAAGTTTGTTGATACCGATTGTTTTATTGATTGGTTGAATTTTGCCAG